>NZ_JBPKBJ010000119.1:0-6189 GCF_051390655.1 Acinetobacter sp. P1(2025) | reverse complement strand
GGCAAAAGAACTTATTTAGACCAATCATCAAAGACTTCATTGATGACTTTATTCTCGATAAAAATCATCTGCTACCACAGAGAATCTATAAATGATAGTGCGTAAGTCCTATTTTATTAACTATTTTGTTAATTGCAGCAATCTTTTCGCAAAACTTAATCCCAGTTCATATCGCTTTTATCCCTGTACTGGTACCTCCATTGCTGAAAGTCATGAACCATCTAAAATTGGATCGTCGTGCGGCAGCATGTGTGTTAACGCTTGGTTTAGTGGGAACATATATTTTCCTGCCTGTAGGTTTTGGTGCGATTTTCCTTGAACAAATTTTGATGGGGAATATTAACAAAATTGGTGCAGCGTATGGTTTGCATGTCGAACGCAGTATGATGCCGATTGGAATGGCTATTCCTGTTTTAGGAATGGTTCTTGGTACGCTTGTGGCAGTGTTTGTGAGTTACCGTAAGCCACGAGAATATGTAGATCGTACAATCACAACGGTAAAAACTATTGATTTAGATAAACCATTGCGTACAACATCTCAAGTTGAGCATGATCTCAAAGCCGATGCTGAAGAGCTTCGACATGAAGCAGAAAATGTACCGACAATTTCTAAGAAAACCATGTTTATGGCTTTGCTTGCAATTGTGCTGACTCTGGTTGCACAACTGTATTCTGGTTCTATGATTCTAGGTGGATTAGTTGGATTTGCTGTGCTATCCGCTTCTGGAATTTTTAAATGGCAAGATGCGGATGATGTTTTTGTGCAAGGCATGCGGATGATGGCATTGGTAGGCTTTATCATGATTTCTGCTGCTGGATTTGCATCAGTCATGACGCATACAGGCGATATTAATCAATTGGTAAATGGTGTGGTCAATATCATTGGTGATAATCATGCATTAGCTGCATTTCTGATGTTATTTATCGGCTTATTTGTCACGATAGGGATTGGATCGTCTTTTTCGAGTGTGCCTGTATTGGCTGTTATTTATGTACCGTTGTGTGTGCAGTTTGGGTTTTCACCATTGGCGACGATTGCATTGATCGGTACAGCTGCGGCTTTGGGAGATGCAGGATCTCCAGCATCGGATTCAACTCTGGGACCAACGGCTGGTTTAGGTGTGGACGGTCAACATGATCATATTTGGGATACGGTTGTTCCAACATTTATCCATTTTAATATTCCTCTTTTGATCTTTGGCTGGATTGCAGCCATGATTCTATAATAATCTTTCTAAATAAAGGTCCTGATTAAGGGCCTTATTTTTTGTGAATTAAATCACGTATTTTATTTATTTAATATCTTGGTTATCTGATTTTAAAATAATCATGTGACATTTTTTGTCTCTTTTTTATTCTATTTAAATAATAATGACTTTATATTAAAAATTGTGGTTTTATTATTTTGAAGTAAAATTAAATTCTATTTTTTAAATAAATTTATCTATCTTTATTAGTGGTTAATTCTGACAAAATAGCTAGGTTTTATAGGTATTTATCTTGACTTAAATGGTTTGAATTAAAGTCGCATTACATATTTTAACAATTATATTTTTTTGTTATTCAATGGATTAGATAAATAATTAAAATAGTCGGATTTTATCTCTATTGCATAATAATGTGAACTGGTGTTTATTATATTGGACAAGAACATAATTTTTTAAATGAGGTTATTTAAATGTTAAAGAAAGTTTTAGTGGTCGCATTATTGGGGTTATCTTCAACTGCATTTGCAGGAGGTTTTCAAATTAAAGTGGGTGCGAGTTTAATTGACCCAACAGCAGATACAACGCTTGCACCTGGTGCTACGGTAAAAGGTGATCATGAATTTGCATTTACACCGTCAGTTGAATATTTCTTTGGTGATACACCGTTTTCTGCTGAAGTGTTATTAGCTAATCCTATTAATCACGATGTTTTATTAAATGGTGAAAAGGTTGCAAGTGTGCGCCAATTACCACCAACAATTACAGCAAAATATAATTTTAAAAATTCAACTCATTTCACTCCTTATATTGGTGTCGGTGGTACAGCATTTATTGCATGGCATGAAAAAGGCGTGGCGGATGACGTAAAAAATGCATACGGTGTTGCAGGTCAGTTAGGTTTCAATTTCCAACCTGCTGATGCGAAAAACTGGGGTGTGTACTTTGATGCACGTTATGCAGACATTAGCCCTAAAGTTAAATTAGTTGATGGTACTAAATTTAAATTAGACTTGAATCCAATGGTCTATACCCTCGGTTATAGCTATAAATTCTAAGTCATCTAGTTGTGCAAGCCTCACATTATGTGGGGCTTTTTTTATATTAAAAACCTACATAAAAATAAAAAAACTGCTCGTATGATAAATAGAATTCACTATATTTATGTGTGATTTGATATGAAATTTAAATTAGGGTGTATTGGGTTTATTTTGTTTCCATTATTTATGTCATCTGTGAAAGCTGCTAGTTTTCCATGCCATCAAGCAAAATCAACGGTTGAACATCAGATTTGTAATCAACGAGAATTAAATGATGCCGATGTAAAGTTGGCAACAACTTATCAAATTATCTTGCATGCTCTTCCAATGGGAGGGCGTGATGCTGAAAAAGATAAGCAGTTTCAATGGTTGAAACAGCGTAATCGTTGTGGTGCGAAAACATTATGTTTGAGAAAAGCATATTTACTAAGACAACAACAACTTGATCGTATCCTACAAGATCGCGTGTTGAGTCAGGGACCTTTTTAGCTCACGTAAATTTGAGTGATTTAGATAAAAAATTGCATTTTAAGGATTGAAAAATTTTAGTTATACACCATTCATAGATCATTCCAAATTGATAAGCCTCACAAATAAGGAGTGATTTATGAGTGAACAAGCATCACAAAATTATAGTTTCCAAGCTGAAGTTGCTCAGTTATTGCATTTAGTGACGCATTCTCTCTATTCAAACCCAGAAATTTTCTTACGTGAACTCATTTCGAATGCATCAGATGCATGTGATAAATTACGTTTTGAGGGAATTAATCATCCCGAATATTATGAAAATGATCCAAATTTACGAGTGCGTCTGACTTTAGACAAAGAAAATAAAACGCTTACAATTTCAGACAATGGTATCGGTCTAAGCCAACAAGAAGCGATTGATAATTTAGGTACGATTGCAAAATCAGGTACAAAAGATTTTATGTCTAAGCTGACTGGTGATCAGAAAGCTGATGCGCAATTGATCGGTCAGTTTGGTGTTGGTTTTTATTCAGGTTTTATTGTTGCGGATAAAATCACTGTCGAATCTCGTCGTGCTGGTTTAGCTTCAACAGAAGCGGTACGTTGGATTAGTGGTGGAACCGGTGAGTTTGAGGTTCAAAGCATTGATAAAGCAACACGCGGTACAGATATCATCTTGCACCTACGTGATGATGCACTGGATTATTTAGAATCTTGGAAAGTAAAACAAATCGTTAATAAATATTCTGACCATATTAGCTTGCCAATCGAAATGCAGAAAGAAGTCTGGCAAGAGGAAGAGACTGCTGAGGGCGAAGAGCCTAAAGGTGGTCAAATGGTCAAAACAGATGAATGGGAAGCGATTAACTCTGCGAGTGCATTATGGACACGTAGCAAGAGTGAAATTACTGAAGAGCAGTACATCGAGTTTTACAAAAATTTAAGTCACGACTTTGCAGAACCATTGGCTTGGGCACATAACCGAGTTGAGGGAAGTACTGAATATACGCAATTGTTGTATATCCCAAGTCAAGCGAAACAAGATTTATTTACCCGTGAAGCAAAAGCTGGCATTAAGCTATATGTGAAACGTGTTTTCATCATGGATGAAGCAGATAATTTGATTCCAAATTATTTACGATTTGTACAAGGTGTTGTGGATAGTGCTGATTTGCCATTGAACGTCAGCCGAGAGTTATTGCAAGAAAGCCGTGATGTTAAAACGATTCGTGAAGGGAATGCACGTCGTGTATTAACCTTATTAGATAGTTTAGCTAAATCTGAAGATGAAAAAGATCAAGAGAAATTCAAAAAATTCTATGCGGAATTTGGATCTGTACTAAAAGAAGGTCTAGGCGAAGACTTTGGTAATCGTGAGCGCATTTTGAAATTATTGCGTTACGCAACGTCGACTTATGATGAGGTTGTTACGTCTTTTGCTGACTACAAGTCGCGTATGAAAGAAGGTCAGAAGGCTATTTATTATGTGACGGCTGAAAGTTTGAGTGCTGCTAAAAACTCTCCTCAGCTTGAAGTATTTAAGAAAAAAGGCATTGAAGTATTGCTGATGGCAGATCGTGTTGATGATTGGGCGATGAATTTTGTCCATGAGTTCGATGGTACGCCATTACAGAATGTTTCAAAGGGTGCTGTTGACTTAGGCGATTTACAAGATGCTGAAGAGAAAAAAGCGCTTGAAGAGGCAGCTGAGCAGTTTAAACCTGTCGTTGATCGCTTGAGTGCTTCACTCAAAGAGAAAACGAAAGAAGTCCGTGTGACTACACGTTTGGTGGATTCTCCAGCATGCTTAGTCACTAGTGAGGGTGAGCTTTCACCTCAGTTGGTCCGTATGCTTAAACAAGCAGGACAAGCAGTTCCAGAGATTAAGCCTACCCTTGAAATTAACCCTGAACATCCACTGGTGAAAAAGTTAGAAAGTTCTGAGCAATTTGATGACTTAGCCAATGTGATTTTTGATCAGGCTGTTATTGCAGAGGGTGGTTTACCTGAAGATCCAGCAGCATATGTAAAACGAATCAATAGCCTACTATTGAAGTAGTTTTATCTCATCTGATAGCAAAAAACCTCTAAGTGATTAGAGGTTTTTTGCTATGGATAAACTTAAAGTTATCCACAAGAGCGCTGTTAATTTCATCAAAATAAACTTTCAAAGCGAACAAATGTACTCATGTAATGGCTTCGATCTTCACGGTGGTCGTTAAAATAATTGAGATCTCCTTGTACATAGAACCATTCGCGCCAAAGAGGTTGTCGCCAAGATACAAAAGGTCCCCAACTATTTAGACGTAAATCGTTGTTATCGTAATAGCCACCCGTGTAAATACCGTACTTAAAACTATTGTGCGCAAAAAATTGATGTTGGCGGAATGTACGGTTGTCCCATCGTAGATCATCATCTTGTGTATCAGCATAGGTCAAACTGAGTTGATTTGATAAAAAAGGTTGATTGGGGCGTGCGTGAATCAGTTCTAAATTTGTTCGAAGATAGTTTTCACTTTTACTTCCATAGCGATAGATTTGTTCAGCATTGAAATTAAAGTCATGATCTAAATCCCAATATTTTTTTGCTCTCAAACGTAAATAAACATCATCACCAGAGCGAATACCGATATCTGCATCAGTATCAAATGGTAGTCGTTTGGAGAAATTTGACCAACGTAATGCGATCGATCCATTACTGTCTCTAGTTTGTTTTGAATCAAATTTTTTATCAGGATCTTGATTCGGTTGAGTGTTGGTATTGGCAACATTGTTGTCAAACTCATCATCAAGTGAGTCATCACCAAAAACCACACTGAATCTTTTTTCTAAAGTTGGTAGTTTGATTTTTCCGCGTATACGAGGTTTAACCTCATACTGATCATATTTATTCCAATAATTATCAACCAAGACCCGAATGGTAGCTGAAGCAGGCTTTTCTGGATCTACATCTCCAAACCAATCATCAATTTTGACAGAAGTTCGGTCTGCCCAATTCCGAATATCTTTTTGTTTGCGATCAATCCATGTTCTATCTTCTGTTTCTGAAGTTGGTGGAACGATAGGTTGATCAGATTGTTCAGGAAGTATAGTGGGTGTAGCATCGACCCATTTAGGTATATAACTTAATAGATTTGCCGAGTCTGATGCATGAGCTTGTTCACCCTGAACGGATGTTTCTTCAGTGGCGTAAGTGGCTTGAGTTATCACGCCGAATGGAAGAGCCAAAAGTGTTGGAACAAGGGCGATAGGGACCGTTTTAAAAAAAGTATTCATAATTTAAGCTTATATATTGTTCTTCTTTTCACTCTTTATTATTTCGTTATTAAAATCAATATTTAGACACAAAAAACAGCAATTTATCGTAAGCGTCCGCTGAACACACCTTATGAATTCATCCTATAAGCCTTAATTTAGTCCCCACTTAAAAACAAGTGGGGACTAAAATTTATGACTACAAATCACCAGACATCCAT
>NZ_JBPKBJ010000118.1:0-6502 GCF_051390655.1 Acinetobacter sp. P1(2025) | reverse complement strand
TTCTTCTTGGTCTACGTGCCATAAAATACTCCATATATTGATGTTTATAACATCATTTGGGGAGCAAAATATCACTTATAAGTGTTGTTCAAATTTCCTGATCCACCTCTGAAATGATTATTAAACTACTCAAGTTGCATACACAGAAATTATTAAATAATCAGAGGAATAGCCAAAATGTCTGAAATTCAAATTATCTCTAAGGAAAGCCATAAGACACTTTCTACTACAATGGAAAGTACAACAACATTACCGACGGAGCCATCCGTAGTATTGTTAAAAGTTCCTATGAATGATATTTCCGTTATCAAAAAAGACGGTTTAAATGCGATTGTTTTTCTTAAAAATGGAGAAAAAATCGTAATTCAAAATTTCTTTAACGAGGAAAATACACTAGACAATAGTTTGGTCATTCAAGCAGACAATGGTCAGTTAATCTGGGCGAAATTTAAAGAAGCAGAAAGTGATGCAGATGCTGATGCCGACGCTGATGCAGACACTGAAGCAGCTGCATATGTAGAAGAAATGCCAGCAGCAGTGCCTGAGGTTGTTGAGGCACCTGTTTCAGACGTTATTTTTCAGCCTATCGATGCGGTTGAGCCTTTACTTTACCATGATGCAGGTTTGAGTCCTTGGCTATGGGCTGTTCCGTTAGTTGCAGGTGGTATTATTGCTGCTGCTAGTGATAACGGTGGTAAAGGTGGAGGTAAAAAAGATAATACTCCGCCAAACTCTCCTGAAGATGTTGTAATTGGTAATGGTGATGGCTTTATCACGCCTGATGAAATCGCAAACGGTACAGTAGACGTTGTTGTCGTTTTACCTGAAACAGGTGTTTCTGTTGGTGACAAAGTAATTGTTAATGGTGAAGAGCACACTATTACGGCAGGTGATTTAACTGCGGGTCAAATTACAGTACCTGTTACTGTACCTCCAGAAGGCCAACCACTTGAAGTTCAAGTTTCAATCAAAGATCCAGCAGGTAATACATCATCCACTGTAACTGAAACAGCAAGTGTTGACACGACAGCACCAGCCACACCAGTGGCACCGAGCAGCTATGCAGATAACGTTGGAGCTATCCAAAACCCAACGTCTACAGCAGTGACAACAGATGACAACACACCAGGTATAAATGTGGGTGTTGGCTTAACAGATACCCCGACGTTATATGTAGATGGTGTAGCGGTTGATGCGGTCTATGATCCAGTCACAGGAACACTGACCCCGAACACGCCATTGCTAGATGGTGTTTATGACTTTAGTTATACCTTGACGGATGCAGCGGGTAATGAAAGTGCACAAAGCCCAACGTTGACGATTGAGATTGATGGAGCACTTCTTGATGCAATTGATGATTTGAATACAAGTCAAATTACAGTGACAGATCCAGATACAACACTTATAGGAGATACAGGAAATACCTTTACTTTATTGGGTTTTTCAGCAGTGTTTGATCTGATTAATGTTGCATTATCTAATCAAAATGCCTTGAATTTTGATGTAGATTCGTATGCTACAGAAGATGTGACGATTAATGTGAGTGGTAATAAAGGTCTTGATATTTCTGCAGTTATTACTTCGGTTGTAGGTTTGATAACTCAATCCACCTATACTGCGGATTTGACCTTGATTAATACAACAACAGGTGAGTTTTTCACGGTATCAAATGGTATTACGTTAACGCCAACTCTAGATTTGGATATTTTCGATGGCACGCCAATTCCATCATTAACTTTGGCATATAGTGGTTCAGTTGATTTTACTGGATTACCAGAAGGGCATTATGACGCAGCAGTGACAGGCGAGACAGGAAGTTTTCTTGCTGAACTTATAGGATTGGTAGGAAATGTTGGGTTAGGTTCTAATGTAACAATGACTATTACTGATGCAACAGAATATGGGACAACAGAAATTGTAGGAAATGTCGTAACAAATGGTAGCTCTACAGACGTTCAAGATATTTATTCAGGAACTGTAACTGTTACTACTGTAGTATCTGAAACAGGCAATAATATTACTGCTGGTGCAACAGAAACTCCAATTGTTGGTGCTTACGGTACTTTATATATTCGTGAGGATGGTGGTTATCGTTATGTGGCAGATACATCAGATCTAACCAATATTGGTAAAGTAGATACTTTCACGTATACACTTAGAGATTCGACAGGTGCAACTGATATTGCAAACCTCAATATTCGCGTTGAAAGCCCAATCATTGATGTGACGTGGAATAGTGATCCAACACTGGATGGTACAGCAAATATTAATGCGACTAATGATACTGCGATTGCCCCAGTGTCGGTAGAACCAGTTATTGATACTTCGTATGCATATACGGGAACAGTAACAGCCTCTGCAACTAGAACTGGTGTATCAGTAATTCCACCAAGTACTGGCACGGCAAGTTTCGCTGAAGGTATAACAAGTTCAACAGGCTTAATATTGACATCAAATACGGATGCTCTTTTGAATATTCAAATGACTAGAAATCTTCTGAATACAGATTCAGCAGGCGAAAGTTATTACTATGTCATTAAACAAAATGGTTCAACTGTATTTACTTCCTCTCCTGTAATTGCAGGAGCTTTGAATAGTATTATTATTGATGAAAATTATCATATTGCAGCAGCATCAAGTGCAGGTACATGGACTGTTGAGTTCCATAGTTCTGAAACAAATGCTCCAATTCTTAATGGTATAAATGAGACCACAGTAAGTGTTGGTGTCACGGCCATGGTGATTGATCAAGATAATTATATTGTAGAGTCACCATATGCGGCACCATTCCCAAGTATATCTAGTAATCTTCTTACTAATGATACTGGTGCAGGAAGTACAACAGGTACTAAAGTTCTTGTTACTGTAGATGGAGTGAACTATGTAGAAGCATCAGGTCAATCTATAACTGGAACGTATGGTACTTTTGTAGTTAATGCAGACGGCTCATATATATACACTGCAAATGGTTCTGCAATATTGGGAACAGATGTTCTAAATTATAAGTTACTTGCTGTTACTGGTGATGAGAGTGCAGCAACACTAAGTGTTAACTTGGCACCTGAACAAAATAATATTGCGATTAGTTCGACAACGAGTGATACATTTAGTTTAGGTGCAGGTTCAGACACATTGATTTTTGGTGTGTTGAATAGTGCAAGTGCAACTGGTGGCAATACGACAGTGGGTGGAATAGACACTTGGACTGACTTCCATTTAGGTGATGTTGCGACTGATAGTCAAGCAGATAAGATCGATATTTCTAGTCTATTAAATGGATCACCAACAGCACTTACTATCGGACAGTATGTTGATGTGAATTATAATGCTGCTACTCAAACAGTTACGTTGTCAGTTGATCGTGATGGTGGTTTGTTAGACTTACCAAGTAATTTTACTGAAACTCCAATATTGCAATTGACGAACATTACAAGCGAGATCACATTACAAGACTTGCTTAATAATGGTCAGATCATTTACTAATCCTTTCTTCTAAAAAAGAGAACCTTCGCGTTCTCTTTTTTATTTCAATCCAATATAAATTTGTATGGTATCGTGTTAAAAACACAAAAAATTTTTAGAATATAAAGTCATGATAGTTACATCAAACGAAGAATTTAAACACCTAAAAAAACAGATTAAAGAATATTTTGAAAGGATTGCTCAGCATATTAATATGAGTAAAACTGTGCTGTTTTATTCATATGGCGATCGAGAAAATCGTTGCCAAGTTTGGAATTCTTCATACTCAGAATTAAATAACGCGCTAAATCAACTTTTTGAAATACTGGATCATCAATTTGCAATCAATCAACAACTCAATGAATATATAAAAATTGATTGTGCTTACAACATCCAAAAGGAAGATTGGCAAAAAATAGATCAAGCCATAAAAAATCAACAGCACAATAACCATTACCGTAAGGGATTAAGTTTTGATGAAAAATTTACTATTTGCTTTCTAGAACAAGAGCTTTATGGAAGGGCAATTATTCGTGGATTAAGTTATGATCAGCCGAATTACTTTGATCAAGATAACCTGAACTCGACACTAGAATATAAATATTCAAACCAGAACACATTTATACAATTCAAGCAACTTGAATATGCTTGGACTTTTGACACCTACGCTGTGTTTTATGAAAATGGTCAACTGATTCCTTTACAAAGCCAATTTACTGAAAATGGAGTACGTTATTTAACAAGCGACAAAAAGACGCACATCAAAGACATCATTAAAAAAAATGCGAGCTTTTTATCAAGTCAAATAGCACAAGATGGAAAATACAATTACGGCTTTTTCCCTGCCTACGATCGTTCCATCAGAAGCTATAATACGGTCAGACACTGTACTACGACCTATTCATTACTAGAAACCCTGATCATAGACAAAAATGATTCAGTTCTCGGTCGTTGCAAATTAGCAATTGAGTATGCACTTCAACATTTCTATGTAGAAATTCAGCCTAATCAAGCTTATATGTTGGATGGATCGACTCCAGAAGATTTAGATGAAATAAAATTAGGTGCAAATGCAGCAGCGTTGTTAATGCTAACAAAATATCAGGAGATTACAGGGGAGACTACCTATCTAAATCAGGCATTGGCATTGGCTAAGGGTATTCAATCTATGATGAATAGTGAGGGTGAAACTTCACATGTATTGCATTATCCAAGTTTAGAATTAAAAGAAAAATTTAGAATTATTTATTACGATGGTGAAGCTGCTTTAGCCTTACTGCGTTTATATCAACTACATTCAGATGAGCATCTATTAAACAGTGTCAAACTTATGTTTGAACGATTTATACAAGAAAAATACGAGCGTTATCATGATCATTGGTTGAGTTATTGCACCAATGAACTTACCAAAATTTGTGCAGAAGAAAAATATTTCTTATTTGGAATAAAAAATTATGTCAGGCATATGATTTTTATTCGTAATCGAAAAACTACTTATTCAACTCTTCTAGAAATGATCATGTCTGCATATCTCATGGTCAATCGGATCAAACAATTGGGTCTAAATGATATTCTTGAGAAAGCACATTTTGAAGATCTCAAGAAGTTGATTGAATTCAGGGCTGAATTTCAGAGAACTGGTTTTTTCTATCCAGAAGTTGCGATGTATATGGCATGTCCTGAAAAGGTTTTGCACGCATTTTATGTCAGACATGATCGTTTTAGAGTTCGTATTGATGATCAGGAACATAATCTTTCAGGTTATATCGCCTATGTACAACATTTTAACTAGTCAAAATCTAGGATCATGACTATGAAATTACAAGAAGAAATAAAAATAATTTCGCATTTGCATCAAGAAACTTTCCAACATCCAATTTGGAATCAAGTATTAAATGTCGATTGCACTCATTGGATGACTTTACTTTTAGCCATCGAACATATTTCCGATCAAAAAATTCAATTAGATGATGTCATTCCGATTGAGAAACAGCAACAAGAAAATTTTTGGGCAAGTTTTGAGAAAAAAAATTATTCGGTTTTAGCTCTTCTACAGCGCCTCATTCTGACTGCAGATAAGGAAATGAGTCAGCACATTTTGTCTCATATTTTTGGAAATATGCTGATTGCTCAAGACGTTATAGATAAAAAATTAAAAGAATTAGACATAGACTCACATCGGGTAAAAATTAAAGATTTATATGTGATCGCTCAGACAATATTTGAGCTGCCAAATGCACTAATCAAGAAAATATTTTCTATCCAGCCGCTTATTGATAGTGCAAATATTCCATTAAAAACATTACTTTTTAGTTGTACTCAACTTGATGCACTTATGTATTTAGAGTTTGAACAAAGGATCCTATATTGTTCTTATCGTGCTGAAAATCAAAGTATCGGCCTGTTTTCCTTATTAGATAATATCCATCGAATAGATCATCTCGTACCTTATTATCATTATTTTTCAGAGGGCTTAATTGAAAATAAAACCATTCAGCCTAAAAGTGAATGGATGAATGTAATGGGGGATACTTATTTTGGTGAATACTATACTGAAATTAGAAAATGTCGTGGTCAAGATGATGCGTTACAACGTTATGGTTATGGGCATTCATTTGAAAAAATTAAATCTTTCTTTCAAAAAGATGATATTAATTGCATTAATTTTGAAGCTGTATTTAATACAGAAATGCGTTCACCATTACAAGACGCAAAAGCTTTTATTTTAGGGGCTGATCATACTCAAACGCTTGAACAGTTTCAACATTTAAATATTAATCTTGTCAATCTCGCAAATAACCACTTAAAAGACTATGGTAGCAAAAGTTTAAAATTTACCTTAGACAAATTTGAGGGAGCAAACATCTGTCATATGGGTGGAGGTCTCGATCAGCAGAAAGCACATCAGTTTATTGAGTTAAATCTCAGGTGGTGTTTCAAAAAGTATGCTGACATTAAATGAAGCCATTATTGATGTAAAAAAAGGTTAAGTCGAAAGCTTTAAAATGGTTTTCAATCTTTTTTGAAAAATTACAACTCC
>NZ_JBPKBJ010000117.1:0-6521 GCF_051390655.1 Acinetobacter sp. P1(2025) | reverse complement strand
TATAAATGGGTAGAGTACAGGTTGCTGTAGAAGCATGTTTAATTCGTCTAATCACAGATACTTTATAAAGCATTTTAATACTTTTTTGAATCTGTCAATGCGTAAGTCCTATGATTTATGGTTTTATTATTTTCTATTTCTAAATGTAAAAAAATCAACAATATCATAATTAAAAATACCAACAATCACCAAATAAAATAATATTTTCATATATAAATCAATACATTCTAAAATTTATTTTCAAAATAGTGTTTCTACCTATTGAAATCCCTAAAAATAAGCAGTACAACTTTAAATTCAATTCTGACAAAAACGATTAGGTTTCTGTCATCACCACTCAAGGAGGGATGGAGATGTTATCATTACATTTCAACAAGCAAGTCTTCATTAACACTCTGAAGGCAAACGATTCGATCGTATATGCAATCACAACACTCGCACTTATGGCTACGTTGTTATTACAAGGCACAATTAAAGGTAATTTGAAACCTGAATATTTTGCCTATGCATTGATCGTTTCACTAGCCTTTTGTACGTGGGGTATTGTGGACCGAAAGTTTCGACAGATGAGCGCTGAGCGTCAAAAAAACTAATTTACAAAAATGGATGAGTAATCATCCATTTTTTATTGGAAATAAATAATTGTTCCGTAAAGCAATATAGCTGTTGCACCCAGCTCAACCACTATCAAACTAAACATTATAAAACTCATACACCAACTTGGTAGTGTCCAATGTCCCAATTGATGAGGTTGTTTAAATTGGTTGGTTGTGTCTTTTAAAAAACCATGGATTATGTAAGTTAGGATCGACATCGAGAAAAAGAACAGATTCGCAACAACGCAAAATAATTTTGTAGTTTCACTTAACATACTGAAATAACTTAAACATGCCAAAATTAAACTGGCACTCGCATATAACAAACTACTACGATGCGCAATATCTACATAATAATGAGCTCTTGATTGTTGAGATCTTCGAATTTGATAATATTTCCAAACGCCTGTTAACATTCCTACCCAAAGAAAAATTCCACTAAAAATTATTGCTAATTCCATTGCTTGGTTAAATTCCACAACTATATCCATTTGATTTGTTTAATTAATAATCTTGATTTTACCTATATTTGACTTTTTAGTCATTTTTTATGTAAGTTTCTTTTTAGAACTTGTGTAAAGTAATTAGAAATAGTATTGAGTTCTCCGTTATGAATACCTATGAATCTTTTTGGATCAGCTGTAAAGATGGTTATCAACTTTCAGCTCGATACTACGCTTCTGAAAATAATACGAAACAGTTTCCAATTCTAGTTTGTCCAGCAACTGGCATTACTCAGAACTTTTACAATTCATTTGCACAATGGCTGAATCAACAAGGTTATCAAGTTCTCACCTTTGATTCAGAGGAATTGGTGAGTCATACATGGCAAATTAAAAGATTCTACAGCAAGTATTGATGATTGGGGTTTATTGGATATACCAGCTGCAATTGACTCACTAATCAACAAAACTCACGCGCAACAGGTGATTATTATTGGTCACAGCGCTGGCGGACAGTTGCTTGGTATCAACCCTTCTTATGAAAAAGTTGCCAAGGTATTAGCTATTGCGGGTTCTACAGGTCACATCAAAGGTCTAAAGGGAAAAACGAAGTTATTAGCTCCTGTTATGTTCAACATTATTTTCCCTGTTTCAAGTTTATTTAAAGGGTATGGTGCAACACAATTCATCGGCATGGGTGAAAACCTACCGAGAAATGTTGCAAGACAATGGGCTGAATTTTGTAGTAAACCTGGTTATGTAATGAATACCATTGGTAAAACTATTTTTAATGACTATCATCAGGAGATTAAGTGCCCTATCGTTTCGTTTTGGGCTACAGACGATGAAATCGCTACAGAAGCCAATGTCAAAGATTTATTACGATTGTATCCAAACGCTGAAACCAAATTAGTTCAACTTGATCCACAGAAACATGGTTTTAATGAGATTGGACATATGTCGATGTTTAAAAAGAGCCATAAACAACTATGGTCAATCATTGAAAAAGAAATCAACGTCTAATAAATAAGTACCCTCTTCACTTTACGCATCTAAATACGTAATCCTGTTTAGATGCGTCTTTTTCCCACATCCAATTCAGCCTAGCATCACTCCAAAATTAATTAATTAAACTAAATTGACCGCCAAATTTATTAAATTTTCTACATCTGTATATTTTATTGATCAAAAAACAGCATAAAAATGTGATAAAGAATGTATTAATTCATCTTTTTAGAGTATTTATTCTAGTTATTTTTTAACCATATGTTTAACCCAATTATCTGTATTTGATAGTATTTATTATATAAATATGTTGATTTTTATATTTTATGACATTTGAGACAGAAGTTTTTGCCTTTAAAGTCACGTCAAATATTGTATTTATTTTCTACAATAGCTATGTTCGAAAGATAGACTGATTTATAGAAAAACTGTCTATCTGAAAGAATGTGTAGAATAGATAAAACCATCATAAATAACATTTTTATATGTTTTTTCGATGATTTTTTTATTCAAAATAAAGATAGCTGTAGAGCTTCTTTAAGGAAGATTTGTTATAAATGAAATGGTGGAAAATTCAATCAATCTTGGATTTTTCAGCAAGTCGTGAAGACACTTCATGGAATTCAAGAGTTGGTTAACCAATTCACAGTAACAAGCATAGGAAATAAGTAAATGCCTAAAAAATATGCGCGTTTTTTACCTACAGCCGAATCATTTAACTTAGAAGAGTTCCCATATTACTGGATTTCTCAAGTAAATGCTCAGTACGTTCAAAACATCGACAACGTACTTAAAAAGTATGGTTTAGACAATTCTCGCCGTCGTATTTTACTTGCATTGAATGTAAAACCTCATGCTAGCGTATCTGAACTATCAGATATGGTCATTTCAAAGATGTCTACGACCACTAAAATCGTCTATCGTTTGAAAGATGAAGGTTATATCGAAACTTATTCTTGCAAAGAAGATGGTCGTATTACGCGAGTTTTTCTGACAGACAAAGGAAAGGAAATGATTGTTAAAATTAATGACCTGACTTCAGTCATTTTAGAACAATCTTTCGATGGTTTAACTCCATTGCAAATAGAAAAAACAATGGAAATCTTAAAACATATGTTTAAGAATTTATCACGTTGATTTAATCAAATTTAAAAAAAGCTTCCTATAAAGGAAGCTTTTTTATTTTCGAATCTAAAATAAATCAAACATATTGAGCTGGGGTGTGATTTTCTCAATTTTGGGTTTTGGTACATGTAAACATTCAAATTCCTCTACAGGAAAGCCATTCATAAAATTAATTAATTGATATGGCTGTTTTAATGTTAACCACTCATCTAATTGTTCATGGGGAATAACAACAACTGATCTTTTGACATCACCAGGTTCATGGAAATCCTTCATCATCGGATGATCTACAGCATCCATGGTTAACATTGTCGCTGAACGAATTATTTTTTCATTTAATTTTCTAATCTCATAAAGTGCAGCAATATAAAATGCCCGCCCATCTTTACGCTTAACAGCCCAGCGTTGTGGCTTGTTATCTATATATTTGCTTTCATAAAACTCAGTTACAGGGATTACGCCAAACTTACATTTGTTGGCAGATTCTTGAAAACTTGGTTTCTGAAAAATAGTTTCGTGACGTGCATTATAAGTATGTTTTGAAATATTAAGATCTTCTGCCCATTTAGGTACTAAACCAAACAGAACTTCCCTCCACTCCAAACCTTGTTCAGATTTAAACAATAATGGAGTTTTATAACTTGGATAAACCTCTTCTTCATAGGTAAAAGATACAAGCGGCAATTCAAGTTGCTTTAATTGTTCCAGTGTGATGGGTTTAAAGTTAGCACACATAAAAATGATCTTCAAAATAATAAAAGCCTCCGAAGAGGCTTTTATTTTAGATGAAATTAATCACCTGTATAGCCTTTAAGTTTTAAACGTGCAGCATGCAACAATGGCTCTGTATAACCAGATGGTTGCTCAGCACCTTTGAAAATCAAATCAGAAGCAGCTTGGAAAGCGATGCCATCAAAGTTTGGTGCCATTGGCGTATAAAGTGGATCATTCGCATTTTGTTGATCTACAATTACAGCCATACGTTTTAATACTTCTTCAACTTGTTCACGCGTTACGATACCGTGACGCAACCAGTTTGCAACATGCTGAGAAGAAATACGTAATGTTGCACGATCTTCCATCAAACCAACGTTGTTGATATCTGGAACTTTAGAACATCCAACACCTAAATCAACCCAACGAACAACATAACCCAAGATACCTTGACAGTTATTTTCAAGTTCGTTGTTTAGTTCTTCTGCTGTCCAGTTAGTTTCAGGAGCAAAAGGAGGTGTTAACAAATCATCCAAAGTCAACATGTCTTGAGATGCTAATTCATCTTGACGAGCTTTTACATTGATTTGGTGATAATGCATTGCGTGAAGTACCGCACCTGTTGGTGATGGAACCCATGCACATGATGCACCCGCATTTGGATGTGCTGTCTTAGTCGCCAACATGTCTTTCATGCTGTCAGGTTTTGGCCACATACCTTTACCGATCTGTGCCTTACCTTGTAAACCACACTCTAAACCAATTGCAACGTTACGATTTTCGTAAGCAGCAATCCATTTTTGAGTTTTAACAGCTTCTTTACGAACAACTGGAGCAGCTTCCATAGAAGTATGGATTTCATCACCCGTACGATCCATGAAACCTGTGTTAATGAAAATTGTACGGTCTTTTGCAGCTGCGATACAGTTTTTCAAGTTTACAGATGTACGACGCTCTTCATCCATAATACCGATTTTAAGTGTTTTAGCAGGCAAACCAAGAGCTTGTTCAGCGCGTTCAAACAACTCAACCGCAAATGCAACTTCTTCTGGACCATGCATTTTTGGTTTAACGATATACATCGACCCTTTACGAGAGTTATGGTTTTCGTTTTCACCACGGATGTCTACAATGCTTAGTAACGGAGTTACTAGAGCATCCATAATACCTTCGAAAACTTCTTCACCTTCAACAAGGATGGCTGGGTTTGTCATCAAGTGACCAACGTTACGAAGAAGCATCAATGAACGACCATGTAAAGTTGTCGTTCCACCGATCAAGTTTTTAACAGTACGATCTTTATTAAGAGCACGAGTAACTGTTTTACCGTTCTTCTCGATTGACTCTTGTAAATCACCCTTCATTAAGCCTAACCAGTTACGGTAGCCTTCTACTTTTTCTTCAGCATCAACAGCTGCTACAGAATCTTCCAAATCTTGAATAGTTGTAATTGCTGCTTCAAGTGTTAAATCTTTAACGCCTGCTGCATCAGTTTTACCAATCGGGCTATTCGCATCGATATCGATAATTACGTGCAAGCCATTGTTTAATAAAACAACTTCTGTAGGGTTTTCTGCTTCACCATTAAAGCCAACGAATTGTGACTCATGAGCTAAAGAAGTAGTAGAACCATCTTTCAAAGTAACAACTAAACGGTTATGTTCAATTGCGTATTTAGTCGCATCAGCATGTGAACCTTGTGCCAAAGGGAAAGCTTGATTTAAGAAATCTTTAGCAAAAGCAATAACTTTGTCGCCACGAACAGGGTTATAACCCTTGCCTTTTTCAGCGCCATTTTCTTCAGAAATTACATCAGTACCATAAAGTGCATCGTATAATGAACCCCAACGTGCATTTGCAGCATTTAAGCAATAACGTGCATTACGTACAGGTACAACAAGCTGTGGACCAGCTAATAATGCGATTTCTTCATCAACATTTTCAGTTGTAACTTTGAAGTCTTCAACTTCAGGAACAAGATAACCAATTTCAGTTAAGAATGCCTTATAAGCATTTAACTCAAATTTATTATTGCGGTGCCATTCATCAATTTTAGCTTGTAGCTCTTCACGCTTCGCTAATAATGCTTTGTTCTTAGGGCTAAGATCGACAACGACTTGCTCGAAATTTTTCCAGTAAGTTTCACTATCTAAACCAGAACCTGGTAAAGCTTCATTTTCGATGAAATCGTAAAGTTCTTTAGCAATCGCTAGCTTGCCTTTTTGAATACGTACAGTCATTGTCTTTCCTGATGGTGCTAACTTTTTATAACAAGAATCCTAGTATACTGATTTATACTAGCCTGAATAGTAATATCACATTCCTAAATAGTAAGCATTTTCTCAATTAGAAGTATTGACAACTACGAGTTTTAGTAAATCAAAACTTTAAATTAAAATTTTACTCATTCTATGGGGATGTAATGATCTCACAGTCTTAAAAACACATTTAGTTATAACAAAAATCAACCAAGAATAAAGCTTTCTCAGTATCAAAATATAAAAAAAAGCATTCCGAAGAATGCCTTTAGGACTTACGCATTGACAGATTCAAAAAAGTATTAAAATGCTTTATAAAGTATCTGTGATTAGACGAATTAAACATGCTTCTACAGCAACCTGTACTCTACCCATTTATA
>NZ_JBPKBJ010000116.1:0-6645 GCF_051390655.1 Acinetobacter sp. P1(2025) | reverse complement strand
GTCGAGTGATGTGATTGATAAGTATTCTAGTCACATTAATAAATATTTAGATATTCTTGATTTGCCAAATATTCAAATAGGGGATTCATTCTTTCGATTAGGTAAGCCTCAAAAAAGTGTATTTGATGATATTGATTATGACGAATGTTTTGAAGAAATAGGAAAGCTCGAAAAATGGGTACAAGAGTTTGATGATGCGTGTTTTTATTGAAGAAAAACTAATTCCTAGTATCGTCAACTAATTGTTGTTGATGTGGTACAGCAATAGCTTCCCACTCATCATAAGACAAAATAGGTGGAAAAGCGGCTACTAATTTAATAGTAGTCGCTTTCTTCTTTCTGTGGGTTTCGACTTTAGCTAAACGCCTTTGAAAGTCTTTTAATACTTTTACCATTTTAGTATGGTTATTATTTTTAATCAAATTTAGATCGTTGAGAATTTAAGTTTTTAAACTTCGACCGTAAAAGAATAAGGTCTTTCATTCAGATTGCTATTTATAAAAATCGCGTCAAATGACATGTTTTCTAATAATGTTTTGAGGTTGTGATGTGTTTTGATTGAGTCAGCAGAAAGTTTAATAAGCACAATCAGATTGACGGGATCTATCATAAATTCAATCGTTGTTGGTTTTGTTTTGATAAGACTCAAATTATTTTCATGCAAGAGTTTTGTGATTTGTTGAGTGAGCTGATTTATTTGTAATTCATCATCTTTTGAAGGCGATGCCATACTAAGCTCAATCAAAGTAGAGTAAAGCTCTAAATCTTTAGGATCATCAATGACATCGACCTTGTATAAACCTAATGAATCGGTTTCAGACTTCGAGATGGGTAATTGATAATCTTCCAAAAAATTTGAATCCATCGGTTTGATATTTGCTTGATACAGATTAGACACATCCTTTGCCTCTTTGATGGCTTTTTTAGCTCTGTTTTGTGCATCTAATAATGGATCATATAAATTATTAGCCTCTATCATTTGTGTATCTTGAGAGAGATCAAAAAAATCGGGGACTTGATCTGCTAAATTGGTGCTGTCAGTCGAGGAGGCATCCAATCTTTTTGAATTCTGAGTCTGAAGTTGATTGACCGTTGATGGGGAGGGCTCAGAAGATATTCGTACTGTATCATTATTTGTTTTAACTGATGCCGAAACAAAAGTTACTTTCATAGTCGATCTAATATCAGAACTATTTTCAGCATCAGGTTTTAAGAGCACGATGAGGATCACAACATGCGCGATGATGCTAAAGAGAAATGCGCTCTGTGAAACATTTAGTTTTTTTTGAGACCACATGACTTTTCTCCTGAGCATTCATGTTGAAATCAGAATAAATAACGTAAGGTCATTCTGAGGTTTCTTCCTTCAGTTGGATGGACATGCTTATCAAGAATACCTTCGCGTTCAGTTGAGCTAGGCGAACATGCCGAATCTCCTAAATCTTGTCGAGTGCATGAAGCATAATAGTATTCAATATCATTAATTTTTTGATCAAATACGTTGAACAATTCAAGTTGTGCTTGGAAGTTCTTATTAAATTGATAACTGCCTTGCAAGTTCACCAAAGTTGAAGAGTCTGAACGAACTGAATTATCTTCAATCAGTGGGCGTGAACCAAAATAACGTAAACGACCACCAAAGTTTAATTGCTCATTAAAATGGTACGTAAAACCAGCAGCGACAGTCTTTTCGATCGCACCTGGTATGTGGTTTCCTTCAATACTATGATTTTTAAATCTTGCCTTTGACCATGCCGCATCTAAATCGATGATCCACACATCAGTAGGTTGATAGAACTGTGAAATTTCAATCCCTTGGCGTTTACTTGGTCGACTAGCTTCCGTTGTACCAGCATCGCCAATAAATACCAGTTCTGAATCAGAATCAAGTTGCCATAAAGCAATCGTACTCGTCAGTTCTGGAATAAAATTAGCTCTGAGTCCAATTTCAGAATTGATGGTTCTGACTAATGGTGAAACAGAATCAATTTTACTTAAATAGTTACTGTCTCTTGGATCGATATTTAAGCGAGTTGTGGTGCCTCTAGCATCATTGCTATGAAATCCATAAGCATAATTCAGATAATATTCAACATTTTTCCAAGGACCTAAAACAATGCTCAGTTTAGGGCTAAGAATGTGGTCAGTTTCATTACCCGTATTTTCTTTGCGATCTGAATTAACATCAAAAGAATAAAAATCTCCACGTACACCGAAAATAGTCTTTAACCAAGGTTGCCAACTGGTTTGATTTTGACCCCAAATGCCAAAAGAAAACTCTTGAATATCATCTTGGCGAATTGTGCGGAAGCGTTGACGGTTTTCAGTTTGATAAAGCCCGATATCCGCGATGTAGTCATATCTAAAAGAGCTTCCATATGTATTTAAAACGTCTCTATCCTGCCAAACCGTAGCCCAACCTTTCTGATACTTTGCACCAAGCGTTGTGCGTTCCTCCGCTTGTTCAAATTGATCCCCACGTAGTGGATCATTAAGAAAATAACTAAAATCAGAAAATAAGTTCAGCTTGTTATAGACGGCATATGATGAAAGTTCAGAGAATTGTTTTTCATCATGATTCTTCGAATTGTACCAAAGTGCAGTTCTTGAGGATTTTCCACCGTCGCTGGTATTTAGGCTACCAAATCGATCAATCGCCCCACTGTCAATTAAACGCTCGGGGATTTGATCAGTTGCATTCCATTTAGACTGGTAATGTTGAAAAGCGATGGACTTATTTTTATTGTGGTCTCCGCTAAAGTATTTTAGAAATACATTTTGTTTGGACAAATTCTCAGGATTTATCCATGGACCATCGTTATTTAAATTTTCAATTGCAGCAATAATTTCACCATTCTCTAGTTGCAGATTGCCGACACCCAAAACTCTAAGTAAATCATTTTTTCCTAGCGTCATTTGTAGATAGGGACGATCTAATGAATGAATACTTGAAATTTTCGCAGTACCAGCCGAAGCGAAATCACCATCATCAATTGATGTTGCACCTTTATGATATTGGATCGTTTCAATCAGTTCTGGAATCAGAAAATTTAAATCGGTATAGCCTTGTCCATGTGCATGACTAACCATGTTGATAGGGATCTCATCAAAAGAAGTGGCAAAGTCGGTGCCATGATCTAAGTTAAATCCACGTAGAAAAAACTGATTTGCCTTACCTGTACCGCTGTGTTGCGTTACGATGACTCCTGGTATCGTTTCTAGTACTTCACCAGGTCTAGAGAGTGGGCGAGTTTGAATTTGCTCTTGAGAGATCGTACCTTGAGAAGCAGTCGTAGCGATACCAAATGACTCATCTGTAAAAGATGAAGCTGAGAGCTTGATCGTCGGAAGACCTAGAATAAGTTCACCACCTGCATAAGTCATTTGACTCAAGTAAAAGTGGCTACTACCCATCAAAAGTAAAGAAATGATCTTTTTTTTCATTTTTTTTCACTTATATAATTTTATGGTTTAGCTTAATTTTTTTGCTGTGAAATCACTGTGAATCGTAACGATTAAAATCATTTATATTAAAAAAAATCAAAGTACAGCAACCATTTGTTTTAAACGTGGAAGATAAGTTGGATTTTGATAACCTGTGATCGTGCTCCAACGCAACAGTTTTTCAGCGCTTATACGGTCTTGGCTTGCGAGTGCAAGTTCTGCATAAACCTCAAAATCCTCATTTTCTCTTTGCATATCCCAGTTTTTCGCAGCGATCTTGAGACCTTCTTGGTATTGCTTTGATACCCAAAGATATTGTGCTTGTTCTCTCAAATGGATGTGATCTTGCTCTTTTAATAAGGTTTGAACACGCAAGCTTAATTCACTCAGGTCTTTATTTGATGAGTGATCACCTAGTTTCTGTTTCGCTAAAATAATTCGATAAAGAGCACCATCATGATAACGATAGGGTTCTAAGATCGTTAATGCTGTTTGATATTGTTGTTGAGCGATATACCAATTTGCTTTGGCGAGAGTATTAGGTAGGTTATCTGTTGCAAGTAAGGGAATAGCTTGCATCGCAAGTTGTTGATCATTAAATCGTGTGGCAACTTCAAGCAATATATTTCCAAACCATTGCTTATCATTTTTACTAAGTCGTGAGGTCGCTTTTAAAAGCTCATCTGCTTTAGGTTTTAAATCTGAATAACTCTTGGTCATTGCCTCAACTTGGAGGATACAGCCAGCTTGATACCATTTGACTTCGGAATCATTTAGTTGATTGCATAAGCTAAACGATTGATCGAATTGACCTTGAAGTCTATAAATATTTGCGAGTTGTAAAATAGCATCATATTGGTTTGGCTGAGATTTCAGTATTTCTTTTAGAGTCTTTTCTGCTGTACTAAAATCATGGTTAGCCTGCGCTAATCGAGTTGCCAGTAATTTATTTTCCACATCGGAAGGATTTTTACTGGTTTTCATTAAGTTTTCAGCTTGTTCCAATAAATCACCATCGCCACGAGCATATGCTTTTTCGAGTAATACGGTCACAATTTGGTTTCTAACTGTATCGTTATAATGATTATTCAAACTGCTTTGATTGTTTGTAAGTTCTGAGCTTGTATTTTTATGTTGATGTTTAGGATGTGCATGCACAGCACCAAAGTAACTAAGTACTAAAACAGCAAGGGTAAGTTGGCGGATTAACATTTAGAAAAACTCCTAAAAAAGCCCTTAGTTAGCTAATCTAACCAAGGGCTTTTGTTTTAAAATTTAACTGCTACAGGTTCAGCTTTGTTATCTATGGTTGTTTCTGATATTGCAGTCAGAGTTTTTGGTTCAACTTGTTCAAAATTGCTTTGCGATTGGTTGGTCAATATCAACGTTTCTTTCAGTACAGCATCACCTTGAGATTGGTTGTTATTGTTGGGTTTAGATTTATTATCATCGCCACCACATCCGCTTAATCCAATTGCAACCATGAACAACAGCATATATTTTTTCATGGTGTTTACTCCTGATTACTTGCTAGCTGTATTAAACGGTGAGCCCGACACTGGAGTATTTAAATAAGGGAATGTTGTACCGAACTGTTGCGGTGATTGTAACGCGCCATCAGTAAAACTAATTCCGCCAGCTTTGGCATCAGTTGCTTTACAACCTACGGCAGTATTTACGCCATCAATCGTACACAACAAGCCCATTGCAACTCGAAGCTCAATATCTACAACATCGTCACCAGGGCGACGACCATTTGGGAAACCAGCAGTATCACCACCAATGACGCCTAAACGACTTTGCTTGCCTTTTGTTGTCGGTGCGATTGCTGTATTCAAACGTAGCATTTCAGATGCTTTCACATTTTTTGGTTGATTGAGACCAGGAATACCCAATAAGAATGCATTCACTAAGTCTGTACGTGGGAAGTTGGTTGGTGCTACAACAGCGCCGCCTGTGGCATCTTTAAACAGAACTTCAATTAAAGTTGGTAGTGCTGGATTAGTAACATAATCAGCAAATTGACCATCATTGGCTGGTTTACTAGCATTGAATTTGTCTTTGTCTTTCAAGCCGATCACAACCTCATTGACTAACGGCATACCTAGACGTGAAACTTGAGTCCATGCACCACCAACTTTTGATGCGCTGTTCAAGTTGCTATCAGGATTTGGATTTAATAAAGTTGCTTGAGGTAAGCTTGCAGTTGTCCAACCACCAATCACAGTATCGTTTGTAGACACTAAGCATGATTGTGGAACTTCAAGTGCAATCGTCGTGACATTTTTATCTGCAATTGTATTCAAGCCTTGATCTTCAGCATTGACACGAGAAGGTGCAAGTTGAGTGGCTGGAATTTTGATATTGACTAAGTCAAATACTTCTCCCAAGTTCACCGCAAAAGATTCTTGGCGTTGACCAACGAAAACTTTACCTGAACCACAGCTTCCGAAATTCACGTTTTGTACAAAAGTATCTGCATAAGCTTGATAGTTAGGAATAGATTTTGTTCCTACATTATCAAATGGTTTTTTGAAAGTGCCGAGCACATTACGATCACCTTTGCGACGATCTCCTTTAATCATCGTTACTGTGTAGGTTTCAGCCGTATTTTGTGCTGAACTACCGTCATTGGTAATCTTGCCGATATTAGATAATGGAACAGAAATATTTTTGCCGCCCACTGGAACTTGAAGGTCTTTTAATTCTTGGTTGAATTTGAATTGAAAGGTGATGTCTTCTTGAGCATCGCCATTATTGTCTATATGGATTTCGTATAATGCTTTTGGATCAAGAGAAAAGTAGTTCGGGCCGCCATAGGCATCTTGAAGTGGTTGATAATTGGCTAATAATGTAACGTAGTTACTGCGCCCAGATTCATAGCTTTTAAACATATAAAAATCTGTAGCATCTACTTTTGGTAGCTTAGTGATTGAGGGTGCTTCTCGGTGACTTGAAGCAAATGTGGTTGCACTAAAGCTACTTAGCAAGATTGCAATAAGTAGGCGAGAGTCCATAGAGTATCTCCTTGATCACTTTTTTGATCTTAGGTTTTAATTTTTGATAAGTTGTTATGGGTCTTATGCTTTTCCCTAATTTGAAAATTAGTTATATGCATTAGACATTTTAGTTTTACAGATCACCTTGTGAATTTTGTGTGATGCACTTAACATATTTTCTTATGTGATTGATTTTTATATT
>NZ_JBPKBJ010000115.1:0-6671 GCF_051390655.1 Acinetobacter sp. P1(2025) | reverse complement strand
GTCAATTTCAATATGCGCTTAGAAGCAGAGTTAAAAGAACAAGTCACGCCTATTTTGGAAGACTATGGTTTGACTATGCCTCAAGCATTCAAACTGTTCTTGAATCAAATCGTTAAAACTAAAGCGATTCCTTTGTCTTTTGACTATGCAAGAGAACCTGCTTTAACTCCTAAAGCAGCAGCCAAGTTACTTCAATCTTTAAAAGAGATTGAAAATGGCGAGTACACCGAGTACGAAACGGTAGAAGAAGCGATTAAAGCTATGTCGGAAGAAGCACATGGCTAAACGTAAGATTATCGTAACCAGTTCTTTTAAACGTGATATTAAAAGACGTTATTTAGAACTGGTTACGGCTGAATGGGCAGAAGTATTAGATTGTTTAGTCGCAAATAATCCTTTGCCTGAAAAGTATTTAGATCATCCCTTGAAAGGTGGTGCAGAGTTTAAAAATTGTCGTGATTGTCATGTGAAGCCTGATTTAGTCTTGATCTATAGGCTTGTTGGTGACGATATTTTAGAACTGCATCAGTTGGATAGCCATTCCGAAATTTTTGGATGACTATCGCTCGATGCTTTGAAAGATGGCTTTAGCCATGTTTCAAAGTCGGGCAACTTTGCGACTGCTGCCATTGATTCGGTGATGGCAAGAGCCGAGCAAAGTACTGTCTAATCATTATTTTGGGTCAATCACACAATAATCCTTATTCGCTCCGTGACAGTCATTTTTCATGATGCGAACGCAAGACTTCCCATTGCAATTTTTAATATCTAGGCTGTATTTTTGTTCTAGCCATGCAACGTCTGCTCTACGCTGTTTGATTTCGTCCATGCTCGGCACATATAAAAATAATGCTAAAAAGAAAACGATCAGCAAGCTAACAAAAGCACTGGCGTAGATTGCCATGAATCGCCAGTCAAGTTGATTGGTTGCATTGTTTAATTCTCGAATACTGTTGTTGAGTGCGTCTATTTGCTTCTGATTGGCGTTTTTTAGGTGTTTTTCGGTCTTATTGAGTACTCCGCTAGCCACTTCCTTGTAAAACGCTTCTAATCGCTTGTTATCGTCTGCTATGGCTTCTCGATACTCTTTCATAGATGCCAGTAAAATATAGAGCTGGTCATCTAGGTCGTTTTGGTTGCTCATCGGTACATTCCACCCTGATCTAAGTCTTGTGATGCTTTACGGTTGGCTCGCTCGGCTTGCTGTTGCTCTAGTTTTTGCTGTCGTTGTATTTCGGCTTGGCGTTCTTGTTCTAGGCGTTTAGCTTCTTGGTTTTTCTGCCATTGCTCGAAGCCTTGCTCGGCACGGTTTAAACCGTGCTGTAAAACGCTGTCTGTGCGCTGTTGCTGTTGTTTGAGGTGTTGGGCGTTGTGTTGCTTCACATGGTCGTTATAACGGCTGATTTCGGTGTCTATGCCTTGTCTACGCAGTTGAGTGACCGAAGTCCCCTCATGAATGGTGGCTTGTAGTCCGTTATTTTGATCGGCATAGCTGCGGTGGTCTATTTTTTCTCGGTAGCCTGCTCGCTCCAGTGCATGATTGGCTAAGTCTGCCCATGTTTCCCGAATTTGCTTAATATCTTCTTGGGTTGTTCCCATATTTAGGCTTTTGCGTTTGGCGTTGCTGAGTTCAATATCTGTTTTTGTCGTCAAAGTAAGTTTATTGTCTGCGTCTAATTCAGCTTTTCGGGTGGTGAGCATAATATGGGCGTGATGGTTTTTATCATTTCCACCTTTGCTGGGTTCGTGAATGGCTAAATCTGCGATCACGCCATAGCGATCAACAAGTGATTGGGTAAACTCTCTTGCCAAGTCCTTACGTTGATCTGCATCCAGTTCGTCAGGTAAGGCAATCACCCATTCTCTAGCGGTTCGGGCATCTTTGCGGTTTTCGGACTGTTCAGCCAAGTTCCACAATTCGCTACGGTCTATTTCTATATCAAGGTTAGACACAATTTCGCTATGGGCGACACCGTCCTTTCTAGTAAAGTCGTGGGTTAGTCCTGTTCGTTCATCTTTGAGTTTTTCCCCTGAACGGTAGGCAGACGATGCAACCGCAGTTCGTCCCGAACTTCGATTCACTGTTTTTGTTGAGCAATGATAAATCGCCATTTTTTCTTTCGCCTTTTTAAATTGCGTAGCAATTTTTTGGGGTTAAGGGGATTCCCCTTACGCAACGATGACTTGAATGAAATTCAAGTCGTAAGTGCGCATTTCATGAAAAATACGATAGCATATAGCTCGCTTTAACTCTAGTTCATAGAGCCTTATGCTTGAGTGGTTTTCTATATCCCGAAATTAACCGTTATGACAAAATCAACTGAAAATATTGAAAAGAAAATTGAAGCCCAGTTGGAGAAGCTGAAACAGTTAAAAGCTCAGAAACAGGCTATTGAAGCAAGAGAAAGAACAAAGCAGAAAGAGCAAGAACGCAAGGATGATACTCGGCGTAAAATCTTACTTGGTTCTTACTTGATTAAAAAAATGCAATCCAATGAAGCCAACAAAGAAAAAATACTCGCTGAACTTAATGATTATTTAATAGAGGATCGGGATAGAATACTTTTTGATTTACCTTCGATGAATAACAATTAAGCTGGATATTCTTTATGAAATATAAAATTTTAATGTCTTTATTAACAATGTCAGTTATTACCCTTACTGCATGCAGCAAAAATAAAGAAGAACCAGAACATGTAAGAGTGCAAGCATCGTCTCCTGAGATTGTGGAAGAAGTACGCCAAGAAGCGCAACAAGTACCTGCTCCGCAAGAAATTACAGACGAAGACCGTGAACGTATGAAAAAAGAACTCCAAGATTCATCACGATTTGAAAGTAAAGATACTGCCAATAAGTCGGGCGAAGAAGTAAATGCGGAACTGATTAATCAGTTAGATTCGATAGGACAGCCAGCCAAAGAATAAAATTAAAAAAAAGGAGCTGAAGCTCCTTTTTTTTAATTACCAAATCCTGCCTTTTTTAAGCAAGGGTATAACTCTCTGAATTTTTCAGGCTCTAAAAGCATGTCTGCAATACGAATAGCAAACTGCTGATAGCTTTCTGTACCTTGAGAATATGCCCCCATTTCAGGCATTTCAGACAGTTTATTTGCAAATAAATGACGTTGGGAATCGGTCATTTTGATGAAAAAATCAGGGGTATTGGGATCTCGTTTAGTTTCAATTTTAGGTTGTACTTTTTGCTTAAACTTGAATGAAAACCCTGTAATTGTACGCCCCTGCTTATGTTGCTCATAAGTTACGGTAATGTCTGTATGTTTGTTAAGTTGCTCAATAGCAATATGTAAAACTTTTTCTTTAAATTGCCCCATTCTTTGATATTTTTCATCTCCAACTCCAAGTTTTAAACGAAATTCATTTAAATCAATAATTGGTGTCTTCCCAGTACTACGCCACGCAATTAAAAGTTCGTATAGGCGAATAGCATAACCGCTTGTTAGATTGGCAACTTGTTTTAATTCGTAGCTTGTAAGGTGTTGTTCAAGATAAGTGATTAGGGGTAAGACCGCTGGAGCAAAAGTAAATTCTATAGTTGCAGAATTATCAATATAAGCAATATCAGACACCCAGCGAGTCGTTTTATGAGCAATACCTTTTTCTCTAGGTTCTTGATAGCTAAACTGTCTTGAGAATAAAGACTTACAGGCATCCTTTAGTGTTTCGTATGCTGTGCTATGGCTTACACCAAACGTATTAATATAACTTTCTGCTGTAATCTCAATTGGTTTATTGAATGCAATATAGTCAAGGTGCATGTTATGAGTATGTTCCCGAATAATAACGATAGCTAATAAAATCAATCGCTGTTCGACAAGACCAAGACTATAACTAGCATTAATCAACGCATTATCTTTTACAACTAAGTCATTTTTCATTGTTGTACACTTTTATAATTCAAGTGTATTTGTACACCTTTGTAATGTACGTGTCAATATCATCGGAATTAGTGTACTTATATGTCGGAATTGGTGTACTTATTGGGGCTAAAATATCGGAATTGGTGTACTTATATGTCGGAATTGGTGTACTTATTAGCTGTGAAAGCCTTGCTGTACAAGCGTTTCAAGCAACTTAAAAATATTTAAAAATATATTTAAAAATAAAAAATATAAAAACTTGTGGAAAACTGCCCTAGGTACTCGCTAAAGCTCGTACTCTATTGAAGCTCGTTCCTCGCTTCCAGGGGCAGTTTTTAATTAATACTGTTCGTGATATTCAAAAGTAAAAGCATTGATAATGTATTCGCTTCGCTCATACTTTTTGAAAAGCAAAAGCTCCAAAGTTCGCACCCATTCGGGATGCTCTGTACCTACCGTTTAAAATCGAAAGGGAGCTTGTAATCAGAGAAAAGGCGAGGGCGAAATTTTGATGATGCTCAATCGCTCGTAGACACTCGCTCGGTTCTTATTATCTAGGTTTTAATTATTTACTGGAGCTAAACAAAGTCGTGAAACATTGATCAAAGAATAGGCGTGGAACGTGAAAAATCATAAAAAAAACCCATCTTGGGGAAGATGGGCTATAAACTAGAAACTACAGCATTGATTTCTAAAGAGAATTATAACGCATTTCGTATAAGGTGTATTATGTTAATTTTAGGAAATCTTAAGCTTTAGCCAACATAATCTTCAGTTGATATTACTTGAGCATATGCAAATTCAAAAGCGGCCATTAATGTTGCATGGACATGACCAGCAGGTACTTTAACGCCATTAAATTCCAAGTCAGCTGTGGCCCTAGAATCATTTTTTTAACTTTTCATAACGAAGAATAAAAATAACTCAATGTTTACTTTAGGTTTTATACGCTTTTTCTTTTCAGGAGATAATGCTAGGATCAAAATTGGCTAACATTAAATAATCATAATGAATAATCTTCAAATAGTTATAGCACAAGCTCTACATTCATATGAATTTGAACATATGGAGCAATCAATAAGTAAATCCATTAGCGACACTATATTGGAAATATTGGTCAATGATGGGCCTTTTGAAAAAATTGATTGTTATCTGTATTCAAAAAAAGATTCTAAAAAAATTCTAAAAAGCTCTATACACTATGTAATTGCTGTCTTAGAAAGGGCGAAGTATAGAGTACAGAAAGCTCAGCAAGATAATTTGAGTCCTTTGTATATCTGCTTATACGTGATTAAGAAAATTGAGGGCTTTATCGAATACTTAAATACTAAATTTCAACTGTGAAAGCCTCCATTTAACATAATGGCTGTTATACGAATTGAACTTTTCGTCATCTAGGAATATAGTGTGATTAACAATGTTAATCATAGGAGCTTAACATGGCTTCAAATGCACTAGTAACTACTCGCATCAATGAAAACATTAAGCATGAAGCAACGGAAGTTCTAGCAACAATGGGCTTAACCGTCTCAGATGCAGTCCGTTTGTTATTGACCAAAGTAGCTAAAGAAAAGGCTTTGCCTTTTGAAATTTGGCAACCTAATGCTGAAACCATTGCAGCAATGGAAGAAGATCTAAGCAAAGCAAAGAGCTTCACTTCTGTAAAAGACTTGATGGCTGATCTAAATGCGGACGATTAAGTACACATCAGCATTCAAGAAAGACTATAAACGTGAGAAAAAAGGCCAGCATCGAAATACAGTAGATACTGAACTACAAACTGTTTTAGAGTTATTACAAGCTGATGAACCTTTGCCTGAAAAGTATCGTGACCATGCTTTGGTCAGTAATTGGGTAGGTCATCGTGATTGCCACATCAAACCAGATCTTGTTTTAATCTATAAGAAAACAGAAGAAGGTGAACTGCTAATTTTGAAATTAGTTCGATTAGGCAGTCATAGTGAATTGGTAATTTGAGTGACCAAATATCAACAACAAAATTTTAAAATAATCTTAAAAAATGGGAGCTTAAGGCTCCCATTTTTGACTTCGGATAAGGTGTATTATGTTAATTTAGTTTTTCTAATTTAATCGATCTTTTGACCCATCTTTAATTCTTCAAGACCCGCCATACAACCAATATATGATTTTTGTTGATTTTCATAGAATTTATTAAAATCATCCAAACTAGAATCATCATCAAGACTGTTTTTTTTCACCCATTCTTTATAAGAAGAAAAATTCTGAATCACAAAATCTAATAAATTTATTCTAGTTTTGGTTAAGTCACACCACTTACTTTTAGATTCTATTTTTTCTGACAATGGAATTTTTTTATCATCATAATCCTTCGAATAGATCATATTATTAATTACGGCTTTATTGAGTTCACCATTTAAATTTTGATACTGTTTATCAAATTCTTCACTAGATAAAGCAAAACAACTACAACTAACGAATAACAGTATAAAGCTTAGTAATTTCATTATATTAAATGCCCTAAATTTTCATTTATTATAAAAGAAATTTCAACAAAGTCTTAGTCTATTTAACATAATGGGCGTTATACGAAATTCATTTGTTAGAAACCATTTATTACATCAAAAGTAATGAAAAAGTAAAGAATATGCCTTATATTATCTTTACTTTAATGGTTTTTGAGTGAGGGAATCATGTCCGCAGTCAATTTCAATATGCGCTTAGAAGCAGAGTTAAAAGAACAAGTCACGCCTATTTTGGAAGACTATGGTTTGACTATGCCTCAAGCATTCAAACTGTTCTTGAATCAAATCGT
>NZ_JBPKBJ010000114.1:0-6900 GCF_051390655.1 Acinetobacter sp. P1(2025) | reverse complement strand
ATATAAATGGGTAATGTACAAGTTGCTGTAGAAGCATGTTTAGTTCGTCTGATCACAGATACTTTATAAACTATTTTAATACTTTTTTGAATCCGTCAATGCGTAAGTCCTAGTTATGAAACCAACATAATCAAGAGCAAATTCAGCTAAAGAGAAATCAATTTTTTTACCAACACACCAATCAAGGTATTCCGAGCGCCCATTCACTGAAACTGAAGAGTCGTCATCATAAGAAGATCCAACCCCTCTTAATCGGTCTATTTTTGAAATTAATGGTGAGATAGCGGTGTTATAACTTGGGCATACTAAATTAAACCAAATAAAGTTTTTTGGGTGGGTATCAAAAAGACTTTTAAAACGCCTTATTTCATCCCAAAATTCCGTAGCCGTTAAGGAGTGATTTTTTGCTTCATACATTACATGTAATGACTTTTCCGAAGAAAAATAACAAACTTCTATATCACTTAATGCTTCACTCACTATATGGCTAAATGCACTTTGTGAAAGCCATAGCGGTAAGCTCCTTAATACAAATGCATCCTGATATTCAAATCCTACTCGTGCAATCGCACCACCAGTTGATTGTTTTTCTAACAGACTCGCACTCATTATTATCTCTCTAAATCTAGGGTGGATCGGTAACAGGAACCATCTGATAGGTAGGTGTGAGCACTGCCCTCAAGATGATTGTTTTTTAAATGAAAAATCAGTAAGACTACAAAATTTGCCCCAACTTTTGGATCGGACACCAATTCCCTCATGGTGTGATGGTCTTTACTGCTGGGTTGTACACTAAAGAGAGGATGGCTATGCCATTCACCTAAATAGTTAAATTTTTGATAATTATTGTTTGTTGATTTATGAAAAAGGCGAATTGCTTTAATAGCATCCGTAATTCCACGTACAAAGGATGCTATCGTTCCACTCTTTTGAACAGTTAATGAGCTAACTCTAAAATGGTTTGTACCTATATGCTCACCCATTAAAACACCGCCACATTCGTGGGTTCCAGACTTCAACAGGGCTTTTATCAGTAAAATTTGTATATCAGTAGGAATGGATATTTTCAGCATCAGTATTAACCTTTCATCGGTTCAGGCTCTTCAATAGAATTGCCATTTTCACTTTCAGATATCTGTTTATCCGTAGGAGATTCTGTTACTAACGCACCTGAACAATCGATAGGATGAGTATCAAAAGGACATTGAAATATCCAATATTTACGGAACCCTATTAAATATGCTGAATATGGATAAGAGGATTGCTCATCAATTGTACATAAAGTATCTAATGTGAACTGCGTCATAGACGCTGCAAGAGCCGTTACATCTGCATCTGATGCAATATATGTTTGGTTTTGTGTTTGAAAGCAGTAATTATTAACTTTGCCTTCTGGGATTGGTTCCAACGTTTGTAAGACACCATAAATATGATTGCGAAGCTCTAAAGGTGAGGCATCTAACGTTGGGCGACTACGGGCCATCATTGCTCCACCACCGCCACCAAAGATTTCACCCCATACCATTGGTATATGTTTTCTTTTAGCAATTGCAGCTAAGGTTAGAAATGTATGTGAGCTTGCTGTCGCATCAATAATCAGATTACATGTGGCAATGGCATTAGCGATATTGGAATTTAAATGAGGATTTTCCTGTCCACCAATTTGCATTTCATACGTTTCAACTTCTATGTCTAATACTGTTCGTTTTAATGCTCTTTCAACAGCATGGGTTTTAGCAAAGCCAACATCTAACCAGCTGAGTTCATTACGGACAAGATTGTGTGGGGCCAGAATATCATCATCAATAAGTAGAAAGTTTTTACAGCCCGACCGTGCCAGTGAAATTGCAATTTTACTTCCTAACGATCCAAGACCTACAATTGCTATCCTTGTATTATTGAGATGGCTAAATTGTGCTGGCAATCTTTGATTCTGATCATCATGTAGATTAATAGCAGGATAACTTACGAAAAGTGGTGCTGTATTATTAATCAAGAATAGTTCCAAGTTACCCTTTAAGTCATATAACAATATAGGCTGTATGGAATTTGTGAATTCCTCTTGAGCAGGCCATAAATTGCCTAAAAAGGATTCTAATGAAACTCGGTCATTTACGGATTCCTTTAATTGAGGAACAGAATCAATTCGTATCGCCCATCCAGACAATTCAAATCTTTCATTAGAAAATGATGGTACGATGTCAGGTAGAGGTTTGTTCTGAATATTTGTTGGAACAATAACGGTTTTGTCTCGAAAGCTTGAGATGGCAATCTTAAAGTCCATTTTCTCAGAATCACTACCCAAGAGTATGTGACGTAACATAGGTGTTTCAATGAACCTTTCTGAAACACCTCTTAATTTTTGACCTATTGTTTCAGAATGCCTAGATGGTACAGGTTCTACATTCATCTCCAATACAGTCATTGCATCTGTTAATAAAAGAAGCTGGGCACTTCTAACTAGATCCACTCCACTGATATTGGTATTCCAATTATCTGGGCCATATTCTAGACACAGCACTCCTGAACCACCATACTGGTGCAAGATACTCCATCTTTCACCAGATTTTTGTGGGCGTATATATGCTGGTAGCTCTGGGAAAAGCTCTGGATATACTAAAACACCATTAAAATCTATAGTTCCTATCTTTAGAGAGAAGTTCAAATGCAGTTCATTTGTGTCTGTTGAGTTCCACTCCTGAATCTTAAAACTATTTTTCTCTTTCTCAAGATCAGTCAATAACTGCCGTTCTTGAGCTAGGCGTTCTAATGGTGTTTTTAGCAGTTCCATTACGCAAAGCCTCCTGGTTTATTTGGATAAACAGGGGTTGATGGAAAGGTTAATCCCGCACCTAGAGCAGAACGGATTAAAGAGCTGGCCATATCAGCAGAGTTTGCACTTTTGTGTGATGCCGAACGTGGAAAACGATTACCCAGAACCTGCCGCCATAGGGCTAATGCTTTATCATCATCTGTTTCATTTAAGGCGTTTCGTGCAATAACAGCTTGTTCTTCTACCTTTTCATAAAAAGTTTTGAACTCATCTGCTGTAACCGCAGAAAAAACATTATTGCCTGCAACACCAGGATCTTCTAAATGTGGAATTATGCCTAGTGACGCATAAATCCCATAAGAATCCCTGATCGTTTCTAAAAGATAAACAAACAACTTTTCATAGTTGGATTCGTAGTAATTCATATGCTTGGCAACCAGGCATTCTAAAATGAATCCTTTTGGTCTTTTTAAATCAGACAAGTTCTCACGACGCCACCATTTAAATAGCTTCACAAGAGGCTTAAATCGACCATTTGCATTTTTATTCACCTCAACAGTCCACTCGGTATGGGCTGGAGGGTTGGTAACTAGCCATTCTTCAAGATGAATGTCTGGAATCAGATAGCCGCCATATCCATCTGAAATGATAGGGACAACATCCATATCAACTTTTTTCAACTTAACATTTACTGAACGACGGTTAACGGTAAGATCGGTATATCCAATATCCTTTAATGCAGTATGTACTGCATCAAGGACAATTTGAGGATCATCATTAATTGTGTGATTTGTAAGGGCAATAATATCTACATCTGGCCTTTGTGTGATTCCGCCTATGGTAGTCGGACGTACTGCCGTATTTCTTTTATAAGAACCTGATAAGAATGTATGCACATGTACTTTGCTGAATTCATTATGCACTTTTAAAGCATCACGAAGCGTATTATGTGCGCTTGAACAATCATTAACCGTTGTTGTAGATGGTTCAATATCGGAAAGTAGGTCAAGAAACTGCTGTTGAGTTGTCATAATTCTCTCTGAGCCCATGTACTAAAATGGGGCATAAAATTAAGTGCGATCAGAAAAATTAAGTAACGTACTGCTGTGAACTTTGTTGCATAGCAGTAGGTTATTTAACCTTGTTTACGATATTGAGTTTGAGTTATCAGGATCATCCGATTTTTTATTACGGATAGCATCCTTTTCTTCTTTCAATGGCCGAGTTCTGGGAAATTTAAAATATCCAGTTGGATGGACAATAATTTTTCCAGATTTATGGCGATAAGATTTACAAAACACGAAGTCTTGATTTTCGGTAGGCATTGTTAGCCCTCCTATTTTGGCGGCTCGTTTTTCAGGGCGCATACCAAAATAAGCGGGTAAATCTTGAGATTTACGGGCCTAAATGTTAGAATGGGGTTCTGACAGCCAGATCTAACATGAGGTATGCGTAGGGCTTAGAGCCATATGCCTTTCCTGTGTGAAAATCTATCAAGCCGACTCTACCCAATAGAGTCGGCTTTTTAATTTATGAAACCATCTCAATAGTCTCCATTGAATCTAGGTCAAAATAATATAGTTTTTTAAAGTCATCTTCATATAAGTCAAATAATTGAGATAACTCACTAATGACAGATGTTGATGTTTTTTTTGCATCTATTGCGTAGTCAAAGAGCATTGAAGCTACTCTATATGTCGGTTCTCGATCCAATTCATTTGGTTCAACTTTACGATAACCACGCATAGCCATCTGCCGCCATAAATTGGCACTTTGACTTGAAGTTATAGTTCCTAACTCTGACGCCCTATAGATTAAGGCTGCCATTGAGGTTTTCCATTCCTTTTTAAGTCTTAGATAGTGAGCTAAATTAGTTGAACCTAATTGATCAATAATTTTTTCTTCTGGCATTAAGAATTCGGCAGCAAAGTCATTTGCTTCTTTTTCCATGAACTCAGATGGCTCTTCATGGAGGACCAAATGCCCAAGTTCATGTGCTAGTGTGAAGCGTATTCTGTCATTTGGCTGGTTTGCATTTAGAAATACACATGGAGACACACCATGCATTTTTAAGGATACGCCATCAACATTGTTATCTTTAAAGTCGCATAAAAAGACTAAAACCCCTGCATCTTCCACAGTGGCAGTTAGGTTTTCAAGAGGTTCATTCCCTAATGCCCACAATGACCTAAGTTTTTTAGCAGCTTCTTGAGGAGTGTTTATATCTAGGCCAATTTTAAAAGTTGGTAAGGAATTTTTTCTTTTTGGCACATTTGTGAATAATTCTAATGTTTGTACATGGCCCATTTTTAACATCATTTCAGCATTCATGCGGCTCAATGCTTTAGCTGTGGTAGAGCTTTTTTTTCTGTATGCATGCAAACTAATTGGCAGTGCATTTAGCTTTTCAATATGTTCGAAAAATCGTATAGGGAAATGTAGGGCATTGGATAGATTATGGATAACTTCATCGGAGGGTTTTAAGTCCCCACTTTCAATTTTAGATAATGAAGCCTGGGTAATAGACTGTCCCATTTCAGCAATTAGTTCAGTTTGACTAAGACCACGAAAGTTTCGTGCAATACTAAGCATGTCAGGATTGAAATGAGTCATATTCACCTCCAAGATGATTGACTTACAGATCAAGTTAATCGAATAATAACTGAACAGAAAAGAGTATGCAAATTTTTCTTCAAATTATTCCTAAAATGTTTCGTTTTAATGGGTTTAAGCTTGTTTTTATGCATATATAGTGTTTTTTGTTTTTATGGATACTATATATAGTGTTTTGGTTTTTACATTTTAACATGTAAATTTCCTGAAAGAAGTATGTTTACGTCAAGATACTAAAATATGAAACCTAACATAGATCTCTTATAGTTCAAGAATGGTTAAAGGTCCCCCAAAAACAGCACCAGTATCGATAAAAAAACAATTCTGATGCTTAACAGGTTCCTTGACTACAGTATGGCCGAAATAAATTTCATCAACTCCCGTTACAGTCTTATAGATAGGATTGTATGTACTAAAACGGACACGTCCTCTATGCCATAATGCAATTTGCATGGCAGATTGTTCACCTTCAATGAAGTAGTTATTTTTAAGAACCTCTTGTTTGAAATTATCCCAGTCATTGATATGTATATCTGCATGCACAAAACCATAAACTTTATTATTATGATGAATTTCAAGAATGATCGGTAAATTGAGACACTGTTCAACAACAATTTGTTGTTGAACAGTAGGTAGCTTATATAACCAGTCTCCACCATGATAAGCATGCATTTCTTTCATTTCATTATCAAAAGTTGCTTCAATACACATCTGTTCATGATTGCCACGGATTGCTTTAAACCAGGGCTCATTAATAAGACTTAGGCATTCAAGATTTTCTTGGCCGCGATCAACCAAATCTCCAACGGAGACCAATAAATCCTGCTGAAAGTTAAATTCTAGTTCTTCTAACTTATTCATAAGTAATGTATAGCAACCATGTAGGTCACCAACTACAAAAAGCCGACCTCGAATAGGTTTTGTATAGAACTCTACTAAGTTAGAACCTAAATCTACTTCTCTCATAATTATCCAATTGTTTAATATCAAAGTCTTCATCAAACAGGGGGAGTTTGAATAGATTGATTCTCCTTTTAATTGGACATTTGATCTTTATGTGGGGTTTTATTCTAAAATAAACGAATGTAAGTAATGGAACACAGCTAAATGAATGCACAATTAGAAGTGATGTCAGATCAGGAATTAAATAAATATGAACAAGAGCTCCTTGCTAAATGGACACCGAGAGTGGCGCTTGAAGCTCAAATTGATAGACTTAATTCTCAACGATCTGAATTGTTAGAAATTTATCACAAATTAAAGAATCCAAGGCATCCACAAAATACAAGATTGATCCATTCAATAAAGTCATTAAAACATAAGTTAGAGGACTTTGAAGATGAATTAGATGATCTTATTCAGGATGGTCAATTCAAGCAACATTAAAAATATTTATAACTACTAGGACTTACGCACTATTATTTATAGACTCTCTGTGGTAGCAGATGATTTTTATCGAGAATAAAGTCATCAATGAAGTTTTTGATCATTGGTCTAAATAATTTCTTCTGCCA
>NZ_JBPKBJ010000113.1:0-7339 GCF_051390655.1 Acinetobacter sp. P1(2025) | reverse complement strand
TCGAGATTGGATTGAATGTCTCTTAAGCTTTGCCGACAAGAAAGTTGGGACATCAATATGGCAACAAACTGATCCCAGCGGGTGGCTGATCTTAATTTTTGCCCAGAGTGGTGTAGTTTAGCCAGACGTTCAAAATCTTGTCTTAGAATGGGTTTGAGTAATTGATGAAATACGGTATTCTGATGTGACAAAACCTGAGTCCTTTATAGTTAAAATGTTTGTTTGCACTCATATTTTAACTATTTAGACTCAGGTTTTTTTATTTAGAGCAAACTATGGGACAGTAGTGAGTTTATACTCGCTTTTTTACAGTTAAATTGTAGCCCTAAACTAAAATAACGTATCATTAAACGATTAAAATAACGAACCTAAATCTTAAAAAATGAAATCGATCCAAGTTTTAATTTTATTTCCGTTGTTTATTTCTGGATGCAGTATCAGCACCCCAACACATTCACAAGAAAATTCTACTTCAATCTCTCAAGTTCAGAAATTATCAACCGAAATACGCTGTGAAGACTTACAAAACTCAGCTTATCAACAAACCATCTTGCAGTCGATTAACGAAATTCGGCAACAAGCGCGTCAATGTGGACAACGACATTTTTCAGCAACATCACCCTTAGTATGGAATGAACATTTGGCTAGAAGTGCTTATGCTCATGCCATAGATATGGCTCAATATAATTTTTTAGGGCATCGTAGTCAGGGCGGTTTAGACCTCAAAGCTCGCTTGAAACTTTATCAGTTTAAAGGACGCGGCGGCGGTGAGAATGTTGCACGTGGGCAGAAAAACTTGAATGAAGTATTAACTACTTGGCTAAACAGCCCCATGCATTGTGCCAATATAATGAATCCTAAATTTACAGACTATGCCGTGGCATGTACCTTTGACTCCACTGAAAAACAAAAGCCATACTGGGCACAACAATTCGGAATTCGTTAACAGGAAATACCTATGCAAAATGGCTCGATCATTCCTATTTTTCGTATCTTTGACATTAAATTAGCACAATCATTTTATCTTGATTATTTAGGCTTCCAAATCGATTGGCAGCATACTTTCGGGGACAACTTCCCTGTTTATCTGCAAATTTCCAAAGACGAGTGCATCCTTCACCTATCTGAACACTTCGGTGATGCGAGTCCGCATAGTGCGATTCGTATTTACTGGGAGAATCTCAGCTTGTTAAAAAATGAACTTGAGGTCAAGGATTATAAGTTTGCTAAACCCCAAGTTGAAAAAACAGATTGGGAAACATTAGAACTGAGTATGACTGATCCCTTTTCCAATCGAATTATCTTTTGGGAAGATGCTTAATTAGTCCACTAAAAGTTGATAATGAAAGACTTTAGAAATAATTTTCCACTCACCCTGCTTTTGTACCAATGTAAGTGCATCATAAAAATATTTAGATTCAATCACACATTCAACATGTACCATCGCTAACTGATCATGAATCAAATTGATCGCAATTACCTTATCTTGTCTTAATTGGTTTTGAGATGCGGGTGAAATACGCTTTTCCACGATAGAGAAATAAGTATCCATATCTAACTTAAGCATAGGCTCATCCGTAGCGTTGATATAAGTTGCGTCGGAATGAAATACGTCCTGCAATTTATCCACATCACAAAAGTACAAACCATCAAAGTATTTTTCGAGTTGCTGTTGAATCTTAATTATCGGATTATTTTGCATCTTATGTACCTATTCTTTGTCTATTACGTATGGTCGAAACTGATTCGCCTGCCACACCCCAGTTATCTGTATCAACTTCATCAATGACCACAAATGTAGTAGCTGGGTCTTTATGAAGCACCCGAACCACTAAATCTGTAGCCTCTTGAATCAACTGTTGTTTCTGTGCAGTAGAGACATTTTCTTTGGTGATTTGAATTAAAATATAAGGCATGCGGATCTCCTTTTATAATTTTATAGATGATAAGAACACTAAGATGCTTCGGCTACTATTGCGTCTTGAACCGTTTGACGATGAGCAATTCGCTGCATAAAAGCTGTTAAATGAATAAAATGCCCAAGATCAAGACCAATAAAGTCAGCCCAGCGTGTCACCACAAACAGATAAATATCAGCAATGGTAAAATTACTTCCCGATAAGTAGTTTTGCCCATCTAACTGTTGATCAACCCATGCATAGTGTTTATTTAAAATTGTACTAAAGATAGTTTTAGATTCTTCGCCATAGGATTCATGGAAAAATGGTGAATATGCTTTATGAATTTCTGAAGCAATAAAATTCATCCAAGAAAGTGTTTGATAACGCTCTACTGTGTTTATTTCAGGTAATAAATCCTTACGTTCGAATTGATCAACAAAAAACTGACTAATCACAGCACCTTCCGTTAAAAAAGAACCATCTTCAAGCTGTAATACAGGTACTTGACCCTTCTTATTGAGTCTATAAAAGTCCTCACCTAGTTCAGTTAAATGCTGTTGCAAATCGACTTTGATTAAATCAAATGGAAACCCAAGCTCTCTTAAAACGATATGTGGGGCTAGAGAACAAGCATTTGGTGAATAAAACAATTTCATAAAAATAACTCCATACAAGATATGGGAATCATCTTATTGTTTACTTTTATGTGCTTAAATAGCTTACAACTCAAATCATTTTTTACATGGTGTAATGAATGAATCACCCTCTAAAACGAATGATGTTTAGTAGCGTCGAATTGTTTTGCTTAGTAGCAGAATATGAAAGCTTTTCTAAGGCAGCCTTACATGCAGGTGTGAGTCCAGCAGCGGTCAGTCGCTCAATTGCTCGATTAGAGAAGCATTTAGCGACTCCATTGTTTGTAAGAACGACTCGACAAGTCCGTTTAACTGCGCAAGGAAAAATCTATTTTGATGAATGTAAACAAGCGCTGAATCAAATTTTAGAAGCAGAACAGCAACTCAAAAATCAAACACAGCAACCCTCTGGTTTAATTCGTATCAGTGTTCCAACACCATATGGACACTATCGCATCCTACCGTTATTGGCAAAGTTTTCACTGCAATATCCAAGCATCCAAGTAGATGTTCAACTCACCAATAAAAATGTGGACTTTATAGCAGAAGGATATGATCTGGCGATTCGTGGACGACAATTTGCTGATTCAAATTTGATTGCACGGCAACTAGAACAGGCTGAACTGATTGTAGTGGCGTCGCCTGAGTATTTAAAACAATTCGGAACACCGCAAAGCCTTGAAGATTTACAGCATCATCAATGTATTCAGTTTGTTCTTCCCAGTACAGGGAAAAACGTTCCATGGCTATTTAACTCGAATCAACAAATAATTGAATATCAAAGTGCGGGAAATATTCGTTGCCTAGACGATATTTTAGGCACGGTTACACTGGCAAAACACAGCGCTGGTTTATTACAGACCTATCGTTTTATTGTAGAAAATGAGCTTAAGAATGGAGATTTGATAGAAGTGCTTACAGAATTTTCAGGCACTTCACGCCCATTTTCTTTACTTTATCCATCAAAAAAACACGAATCTTTCCATATTCGTGTTTTCATCGATTTTCTACTTAAAGAACTAAAATCTTAAAAACATTCATCCAAATTACTTTTATCACCCGCAAGATATTTACGCTGCAATTCCGCATAGACTTTTGTATTTTTAAATTCAGTCAGAAATTCAATCGTGCCTTTAGGGAAAAATTCAGTTTGAATCTCACCTCGATAATAGGCTTCTCGCATAGGCGTAGCTGAAATAGAATCCTTTAAACTATCCAACTCAACCATTTCCCATTCTGGGAATAAAGCTAAATAATATGAAGATTCATCTTTGAAATGACCAATTAATCCTACTTTTGCATTTGGCTGAACCACTTGATTGACCAATGTTTTGACTTGTTTGACCCATTTTTCATCGTTATACACATCAACCACATGCACGAAATGAATCCGCTTCTGATCATCTTCTGAAAAGTTAGACAGAATCATTTGCTCACGTTCATGGGCTAAAAATGGATTTTTGATATTCCGTTCCGATTGCGCTGAACCTAATGCCAAGATCACGTTCTGACTTTGCTGTAACGCAATTTCAATGGTTTGTAGATGTGCCAAATGAAAAGGCTGAAAGCGTCCAATAAAAACAAGATAGTCAAATGTGTACATAGGCGTAATTTCACTTTTTGTGAACTCATCAGTTGCACCATGTAACGCAAATATGCGACATAATGAGAGCACTTTAAAAATCAATCTGGATTAAAGCAAGGATAGTACGATGACACTTAGCTGTATTCAACAACCTCATCAACATTTGCAAGCAAATATAGAAGATGGCGTACTCACCTTAGCCATTAACCGTTCAGAAGCCAAAAATGCACTTTACGGTGAACTTTATCTTTGGATTGCAAAAGCATTAGATGAAGCTGATACGAATAAAGATGTACGTGTTGTGATTTTCCGTGGTGCAGAACAAGATTTTACTGCGGGTAATGATATGAAAGACTTCATGGGCTTTATGCAAAAGCCATATGAAGGCAAAGCGGGTGATCAACCTCCATTTGTATTATTAAAAGCTGCGGCTCGTTTTTCTAAACCACTGATTATTGGAGTGAAAGGCGTAGCGATTGGTATTGGTGTAACAATCTTATTACATGCTGATATCGTATTTGCAGACAATACTGCCCTATTCCAAATTCCATTCGTAAGCCTAGGCCTTTCTCCTGAAGGTGCTGCGAGCCGTTTATTGGTCCAACAAGCAGGCTATCAGAAAGCGGCTGAATTATTATTCACAGCGAAGAAATTTGATGCTGCAACAGCAGTAAAAGCAAATCTCGTGAATGATGTCGTTGAAGATGTTTATGCAACCGCACAACAAACAGCTCAACATTTAGCAGCATTACCTTTAGCGTCTCTAAAACAAAGTAAAGCGCTAATGAAAAAAGACTTAGCTGAAATTATTGCTTGCGTCGATGAAGAAGCTGAAATCTTTATGCAGCGTGTACGCTCACCTGAAATGATGGAAGCGGTACAGGCCTTTATGCAAAAACGTAAACCTGATTTTTCCCAGTTTAATTAAGACTTTCTGATTTAAGATTTGGAAGGATTTTTCCCTCCACAGTTGTTTAATAATAGGAGTCCATCATGTGTAAACTATTCTCAACTTTTTTTATCTGTACCATAATAATATTGTTCAGTCCTGCCACATTTGCTAAATTTTCAATTGAGGGACAGATTTCACATCTGAACCATCAACAATTTGAACTTATATCACCATCAAAATATTTAACCATTACTACACAAGATTGCCATTATATCTTGACAACTCCTGAACAAGCCCACCTAGAAATTACTGATGAAGAAGCTTTAATCAAAGGATATCTATATTTTAAAAATGATCGTTGCCCAGTAACTTTGATACGTGCAAAAAATAAAGGTTTAGTACATCAAAATGATCTTTTCACTCGAGAGTTTACAACATCTCGTGCTGATCTATACCCAGCAGCACAAGCACAAAAACCCTCTGCAGCTTTACTTTTAACTAATAGTAATAAAGCAAAAGTTAAAAATAAACTTGCCTGTCAAAGCTTCGTAAAATTAATCAATAATGATCAGTATAGAGATACCGAGATCGCACAATATACTGTTGTAACACGTTTAATTATGAAACAGCATTTATCAAATCAAGTGAATGATTGTGATTATATTTTGGAAAATTATGATTATGAAAAAGCTGAAAAAGAACTCACCAGTACACATCCTGATCTTGATCGTCTAGTTGGTCCAATTTTAGTCGTTTATCTACCAGATCAAACCAAATTTAGTTATTTAATTGATTTATCACAATTTACTAATCAAGAATTAATTCAATTGATGCAAAACTGGGCTGATCTAATTAATCAATCAGCTATGATACAGCCACAAGCCACAACAAAAAATGATACACTCATTGAACAAGATACAGTTATTACACCTTTACCTTTTGATCAAATCCCATTTTTTAATACACTTTTTTCAAAGATTAAAGTTTTTACCAATATCGTAAGTTGTGCAAGTGTAGGAACAACTTATATTATTTCAAAAACTTTAGGAGATTCATTTAAATCTATTTGTAAAATAACCCAATCGAATGTCTAAAGATGAGTAATTTTTCTATCTCCAAAGCAAGTATAATCTTTTTATTCTCTTTCTTTTTACTCCTTACACCGAAAGTGGTATGGAGTAAAACATTTGCATTGGTTATTGGTAATGCGAATTATCAACAAAAATCACTCAAATTAGACACATCAGTCAATGATGCAAGAAGTGTTACAAATAAATTACGATTAAATAATGTAGAGACCAGTTTTATTTATGATGCTGATCGTGATCAATTAGAAAAAGCAATTCAAGCTTTTGAAGCGAAAATAACGCCATATCAGGATCGGGTACTGATCTATTATTCAGGGCATGGTCTCTACCAACAAGGTCAAAATTTTTTACTTTCAACTGATTTCCAAATTAACCAAAATATTAAACAACGCGCAATTGCTGTAGAAGATTTGATTCAACGTCTAAATCAACATCATGTATTAAGTCAGATCTATATAATTGATGCTTGTCGTACTATTATCGATCAGAAAGAAGCACCCTTACAACTCAAAGCCTTAGAAATTGGTCAACAACCGCTTGTCATTATGCATGCAACTAGCCTCGATCAGACAGCAGATCAGGGCTACAATAATGTGAGCCCATTCACTCAAGCTTTATTAGATGAATTTGATTATTCACAAACTAAAACGATTACTAATATTTTCAATTCAATCAAAAACCGAGTTTCTCGTTTAACCAATCTTACTCAAATACCTCAACTGTATAGTTTTGGAAATAATGATTTTAAGTTAATTGAGCAAGATAAACAAAAAATTAGGCAACCCCCTGCACCACAAGATATTCGTTTTTTTATGCGTGAGATTTATAAAGTCAATAACTCACTTATCAATGAACGAGGACAAAAGAAACTAGCTCAAATTGCAAAACAAATCCGCCCTGATTATCCTCCTATTATTTTCATTTCAGTTATGAGTGATTTAGCAAGAATAGAAAATGAGGAAACAGGAGAAATAGCTCCTCCCCCACGTAAATTAGCTGAACGATTAGCTGTCGCTCGTGCAAATAGCTTTAAAAATATATTGGTAAATGAATATAACTTCAATTCTAATACAATTACAACACAGGGTGGAATCGTGATCGAAGATAATGAAACTTATAATGAGTTTACGCCAATCTCAACTTTTAAGTGCTTGAAATAAAAAGGACATAACCCAATTTTAGTTTCGACCAAGAAATCAAAGCAAAGTTATGTCCATTGAAGAATTTATCATTTTTGT
>NZ_JBPKBJ010000112.1:0-7470 GCF_051390655.1 Acinetobacter sp. P1(2025) | reverse complement strand
TTCAGCGTTTAATTGGTTTTGGGAAAAAAGAAGAGTTTAAGGAAATTTTGGCAATTTTAAGAAGGCAGAACCCTGATAGGATAAGGGTTCTGTGAAATTTGTCGTGTACAGAGGTTTAATTTATTAATTTATGGTAATCACATACGATCAGCGAAAGTTTTTTATAAATGGCTTGTAAACTTTCTTCCGTCCTAATGATGTAAGTTATTGATTTATCGTTGAGGTAAATATCCAGCGAAAGTTTTTTANCAGCGAAAGTTTTTTATAAATGGCTTGTAAACTTTCTTCCGTCCTAATGATGTAAGTTATTGATTTATCGTTGAGGTAAATATCCAGCGAAAGTTTTTTATAAATGGCTTGTAAACTTTCTTCCGTCCTAATGATGTAAGTTATTGATTTATCGTTGAGGTAAATATCCAGCGAAAGTTTTTTATAAATGGCTTGTAAACTTTCTTCCGTCCTAATGACGTAAGTTATTGATCTATTGCAGTTCGCTGATTTCATATTACGATAAACAAAAATCGCTTGTAAGAATATAGACACTTTAAATGGGTTCTAACAAATCGATTTCGTATAAGAGTTTTTATGTTAAATCACTGATGTTTGATCCTAGAATAATATTATGAATTGCTTTTATCTCTTCCTCTTTTTGAGCTTGAAACTTTCCATAAGTTGAAAAATGTAAATGCTTATAGATTAAAGGTTTTTTTTCATGAAAAACTTTAAGAGTATGTCCTTCTATTTGTTTTGCATCATTCATCCATGAAAATATAGATGTTTTTTTCATTAATTTAAAAACAGCATCAGAGATAAATACAGCTTTAGTGTGTTCTGAAAAAATGGCTTTATGAATGTATTGTAGATGATTTTTATCAAGATCAGAGCTTTTCAAATCATTTCTACCAGTTGTTGGAAGATGAAGAAGCTCGATAAATGAAATACGAGAAGCATCTTTGCAAGAAAGTCTAATTTTTGAAAATTCTTTATGATATTTTCGCCCATCTCCTTTATATCCATCTAATAAAAAAGGATGATGTAAATTGTATTTTTGCCAAAATGAAATAGCATCCTCATGATATTCAATGATTTTAGAAAATATTTTTTGTTCTTCAACATTGGGAGCGTAATTGGCATCTAAGCCAATAAATAAAAACTCTGCTTGAGTAGGACAACATCCCTGATAAGGTTTTTGGCGGAAAGCTTGAATTAGTTTTTCACTTGGATGAACGTTATACATATTTTTATCAGTAGACGTAATGCAAAGAATATTAGTTTATTCTAAAAGTGGACATTTTTATTGGTGAGAATATAGACATTTTAAATGGGTTCTAACACAAAAATGGGAGCCTATAGCTCCCATTTTTTATTTTTGCTCATGTTCTTTGTAGTACTGATGTGCTCTCTTAGAATTATGCTTCCAACTTTTAGCAATTTTGTATACATAAGTTGGAAAATCGTCCCAAACATGAGGTAGACCAGTACCACGCGCTACACGAAATTTAAGAGGATAGTTTTTATATTCAATATGATGCATGAAATAAAAGCTTCTCTCTTGTTGAGTGCTAAATTTTTTAAAATAGACACTCCTTATGTTCGGGTAGCGTTTGGAAAAATAATCATGAGGGTATGTTTTTACAGATTGTTGATACTGAGATTTCAGTTTTTTCATTTTTCCTCCTAGGTGACATTACCTAGAAGGGATCCTCTGCAAAGTAGTACATTGTCTTTAGTCCTATGAATTAAAAATTAATATTTAAAAGTACCACAAAGTAGTATAAAATTAACTACCACAAGGTAGTATAAACACAAGCAATGTATACAATATGTGAAACCCCTTTATTTACTAAATACTGTCTTGTTTATTGGACTCAGGAAGAATATGAGGAATTTAAAACATTCTTAGCATTAAATCCTGAAGCTGGGGATGTAGAACCCAATTCAGGCGGTATTCGTAAGATTAGATGGACTAGTGGCGGTAGGGGCAAAAGTGGTGGTGTCAGAGTCATCTACTTTAATCGTTTAACAAATGGAGAGATTTGGTTATTAACCTTGTACAGTAAAAAGCAAACTGTACAGCTTAGTAAGAAAACTCTGCAAGCATTGGTGGAGAAATTAAATGACTCGTTTAATGACTGAAAAAGAATTACAAGCTTTTGAAGCAACTAGAGATATTGAAGCTGAGATATTACAAGGCATTGATGATATGTTGGCTAATAATGCAGCGAAAAGAACAGTGATCACTGAAACAGATGTGGCATTAGCTCGTAGAAAGGCTCAACTAACTCAAGATCAGTTCGCCAAGATTCTTGGCGTATCAAGACGTACTCTTGAATCATGGGAACAAGGTGCGAGAAGACCATCAGGAGCAGCAACATCGCTTATCCGATTATTTATTGTTGATCCAAAATTTGTAAAAGAAAGTCTGGCTTAATTCATCTAGCTCTCACTAGAGAGCTATTCACTATATATTATTTAAGGTTTTTTATGAAACACTTAGGATTTGTAGGAAAAAGTACAGAATATATCGGCTATACCCATGTAGAAATTATCAATAGTTCTCTACGCCTGTCTTTCAACGTGCCATTAACAAATAATGTTGAAGAAACCTTTAAAAAAATTGTAGACAACAACTATGATTTATTGATGTCGACATCCGCAGAAATGTCATTTGAACTAGAAAATGAAACGCTTGAAATTCTTGAGAAAGTAATTAGAGAACAGGGGATCGAGACGGAAGAATTTATACAGAATACGTTGATTAAATTCATCAATCAAAATGGATTAGATACTACTAAATCTAATCTTTAGACAATAAAAAACCCCGGCATCCTGCCGGGGTTTTTCGTATTGGTTCGCTCGGTATAACTCCTGTCGTACCTTACAGTCCTTGTGCTTATCTCTTGTTATTCTTGTATGGAACTTCCTGTTCCCGATGAGTTCATCATAGGAAAATTCCAGTATGCCGCATAGCAGCAAAGGGCCGAGTTTCATGTGAGCCAAAGCGTACAAAATAGCCTAAATTTTATCCACAAAAAATGTGGATAATTTGGGACATTGAGGCATTGATAAAATTTGAAAAATCTCAAAATTGATTGCTTTTTAAACAAAATTATTGGCAAGAACTATCAAAAACGATCATAAAAAAGCCGACTTGTTTCAAAATCGGCTTTTTGTGCATTTTTGGATTTTTCTTAGTTTGTTAAGTTTTTGATATTTATATTAATATACAAGTGTACTTCGTATAACAACCATTATGTTAAATAGAATCAAAAAACCTCCAATAAAATCGTTATAGTATTATTATTTATTGAATAGATAAGAGAATTAAATTAGTGAAATACTCAAATGAAAAAATAGTAAAAGCTCTCTTACTTTCTCCTTTACCACTACTTTTTTTCACAGCAGTCCTGTTTATCGTAATGAATCAGGAATACAGCCTATACTCGATTTTAGTGGTTCTTGTAGGGCACGGTCTTGTCTACTTGGCTTATTGTATTTTGACTGTACCTTTCAGCTTCATATTCTCAATTCTTTTAAATCGTTATAACAGTCTTAATTTATTAACTATCTGTATTGCCTCTATAATTATTGCTACTCCATTTTTTATTCTTTTTGGATGGAGTCACACAGGAGAAATTTCGAAAGAGTGGTGGAAGATGTATACAGATACATGGACTATCTTTATGGCTCTATTTCCTGGCTTATGTTATTGGCTATTTCTGATTAACCTAAAAGATAAGAAATCAAAGAATATTGAATAAACCATTGCATAGAGATTCTTAAATTTCCCTAAAATTAACATAATACACCTTATGCGAAATGCTAATATTTTATTATTTAATTTCAGTGGTATAGTCTAAACTTGACAGCCCATTCTAGCCCGAATGGGTTTTTTTTATGATTTTTCACGTTCCACGCCTAATATCTGATCAATGTTCCACATTTTTGATTAGCTCAGTTTAACCATTCGGCAGGAAGAAGCGACTCAGGAAGCCCCTTTTCTTCGGTTCTTCTTCTACTGGCTCCGGTATAGGAATACGTTTATTTTCTGCTACGACTGGTATCGTTAAATTTTCTTCTTTTTGCTCAGGTTCTAGCCGAGGATCCGTTGTCATATCAGGTTCAGATTGATCAGTTTTTTCTTTTTTTAGAGGCTCTAAGATCCCTTTAAACTCAATTCTATGCGTAAGGTCTTCGATATGTTGCATTAAAGACTTTTCTCTTTGATTGGCTAAATCAAGCTGACTTTTGAGCAAAGAGATTTGATCTTTCAATACATTTTCAACTTCAGTTTGAACGTGTACCTGTACATCCTTTTGAGCGTGTTCAGTACGTGTACTAGCCTGAACACTGATAGGATTTCCATAGACTCTAATTAGTTCTGATAAATCTATAAGACCATCATTATCCCTTGATAACTTACCATTTTTTAAATCTTCATATATTGTTGTTCGTGATTTTTTAAAGGCTTTACTAGCGTCCATAACGCTAAATTTTGTTGTGTTCAATGTAATCCCTCAGTGCATGTACAAGGATGTTCATGTGAACATCCTACCTGAACATGAAATTTATTTTGAGTTAAATCCTACTTTTTTAAGATATGGTAGTAGTTCCATAAATTTTTCTTGGTGTTGTAACATTTCAGCAATTCGAACAGCAAATTGAGGATAGCTCTCAGTACCTTGAGAGTATTTATTCATTTCTGGAAGTTCTGAAAGCTTATTTGCAAAAAGATGGCGTTGTGCATCAGTAAGTTTTAAGAATAAATCTGAAATATTGGATTCATTTTTTATTGACGAAATTTCTTTCTTCTTGTGTTTAAAACTGAATGAAAAGCCTGTAATCATGCGTCCTTGCTTATGTTGTTCATAAGTCGCTTTAATATCAGTTTTTTCATTAATATCTTTAATTGCTAGATCTAAGACTCGCTTCTTAAAATCACTCATTAATTTATACTGGTCTTTCTCGATTCCTAATCGTGCCCTAAACTCTTCTAAACTAAATATTGGGGTTTTACCTGTATTCCTCCATTGAATTAATAATTCATAAAGTCTGCTCGAATAAATACTTTTTAGCTGAGCTGTTTGACTTAAAAGATACTGAGTAAAAAACTCTTTAACCCCATCAATACGGCTGATTCCTTGCACTACAGCAGGAGTAAAAACTATCTCTAAAGCGCCTTCGTTATCTAAGTATTTAACCTGTGAAATCCAACGACTTTTTACAATTTGACCATCTTCATCAAAGAAACTAAAGCGACGATTAAAAAGAGTTTCTTCAGCTTCTTTCATACGCATATATGCATTTTGTCGAGTGGTTTCAAAAGCCTCGGCATAACGTAAAGCACTAATCTTCAATGGTAAATCTGTACTGAGTCCTGTACCTGTATCTCTTGCATCAACAATTGCCAACTGAACAATATGAAATTCTGCTAAAGAAAGTACCTGAAATGCTTGATTCAAACGATTGGTTTTAACGACAAGATCTTTTTTCATGGTAATTAAGTGTCTTGATGAAGGTTAAAAATTATTTAAAGACATATTAATATAAAACATTTAAAAGACAAGTATTTTTTTGTCTTTTAAAGACAACTAAAAGTCTTTTTATAGGTAACTAAAAGTCTTTTTATAGGTAACTAAAAGTCTTTTTATAGGTAACTAAAAGTCTTTTTATTAACTCTAAAAGCTTTTATTTACAATACTTTCAATAGTGTTAAAAGCATTTAAAATTTTAAAAATAATTAAAAACCTATTTCTTTAAAAATTGCCCTATGTTTTCGCTCTGCTCAAACTCTATTGAACTTCGCTTTCGCTCAGTTCTAAGGGGCAATTTTTTTTCTCATACCGGATTCAATTTTTATACTGAAAAAAGCACAAGCAAAAGCAACAACAAAAAATGAATTCGCTTTGCTCATAAAGCTTTTTACTCGCGATGCTCGTTCTAGAATCAAATAAAGCCCATTGATCCATAAATTTTTGAACTCAATTTATAGAAAAAGCAGTTTTTCAGAGAGCCAAGGCGCGACTTTTGGTTATGTCGCTCGTAGACACTCACTTGGTTTATACCTTTTCGGTATATTGAAATTGAAGAGCAAGCCATTTTTATGACCTTAGTCTTGTGTTTGAAAGACTATATTTTGCGATTACAGCCATTTTTATTGTTTAACAACGCTTTCTCTATCTTTGTGTTTAAACATGGCTGTAATCGCATTTTATGACCCTTCTAAGTGATTTTTGACTTCGGTTACGTAGAGTTCTGTATCGTGCTCTGTATATTCACATAATCCTTCGATTACTTGGATCAATAGTTTTCTGGTTTGGAAGTAGTTGCCTGTCATTGGATGAATATATTGATATAGCGTTGTCTGGCTGACCATTGCATAAAAGTGTTGATTATTGACGATGTTGTTTTTGACTTTTCTTGCTTCAATATTTTCGATCGGTCTTCCAAGTTCTTTCCATGCCGCTAAGACTGCACCCCCCAATTCATATTTGAGTTTGTTCTCTGCATTGCGTCTCTTTTGAGCCTCGGTCAATTCTTTACTGGTTTTTTTGAGGAGTTCTCTGCGGCCTTCTTTTTCTACACGAATTCGATCTTCTAAAGTGGCTTTTTCAATTTTCTGGTAAGACTCGAGTGCACGATCTAAGCGGAAGAAGTTGTCCTGGTCCATTGGTTGTTGGAGCAGTGCTAAGATTTCAATTTCATTGGCATAGAGTGGTTGTTGATTCTTATGTTTAAGTTGGATTTGTTCGATGAGAGCCTGTCTTTTTAAAAATTGGTTTTTATCTCGATCTGCAGTTTTCAGCAGACTGAGCTGTTTGTCATTGAATATGCCATTCGCTTGCTGAAGTAAGGTCAAAGCCTGTTGTTGGTTTTTCTTGAGGAAGGGGAGTTTTTCCAGGAACTGCTGCAATGTCATGAGGTCATTTGAGGTGAGTATTTTCGCAGGTCTTCCACGGGCCGCCATCGCATTCTCCAGCATAAATTGGGTGAGATTTTTCTGTTTTCAGTCTAGCATATGCATCACGGAAAAATATTTAAATAAATGTGGGAACATTTTTTTAAATATTTAAGCTCGTTTCCGTGTTTCTAATTCGATATAATTACTACGCAATTATATCGAATTAGAAACACTCCTCCTCGTGCTCCGCAGGCTCTGCGAGGCCCCGGCTAAAAATGAAGGTGATATATGTTCTATTGCAACCTTGAACACACCGCAAAAAAAGCGATAAAGACACGATCAGGAAAAATCAAAGATGGCGCCACAGCCAAGAATCGCTTTCATTACATCACCCGAACGTCACACTTTAAAAGTTATAAGGAATCGGTTTCTGAGCACATTGAGTTTGTGAAATCCGGGAATTTACCCAGTTTTGCCGAGGGAAAACCGGCTGAATTTTGGCAGGCTGCAGATGTATATGAACGGAGTAATGGCCGAACCTGTTCCAGTCTGGTCGTGGCTTTACCCAA
>NZ_JBPKBJ010000111.1:0-7690 GCF_051390655.1 Acinetobacter sp. P1(2025) | reverse complement strand
AGTCGATATTTTGAATAAATTTACTCAACTTGGTACAGCTAAAACGGTGGCTGTTGCATAAATATCTGAAGATTAGAACAACTCTACCTTTCGTCTATTTGTGCAACAAAGCCGATCGTGGGTGAAATGGATTTGGATGATGCCTTGTCATCACGTGATCATATCAAAGCGAAATTAAAGGCTGCCATTTCAGATGATATTTCTGATTGGGGAATTACGCTTAAAACTGTAGAAATTCAAGACATTCAACCATCACATACGATGCAATCTGCTATGGAAGCACAGGCCGCAGCTGAACGTCAGCGTCGTGCAACTGTTACGAAAGCTGATGGTGAAAAACAAGCAGCGATTTTGGAAGCTGAAGGACGTCTCGAAGCCTCTCGTCGTGATGCAGAAGCTCAAGTTGTTCTTGCAGAAGCATCAGAGAAAGCAATTAATATGGTGACCAATGCTGTTGGCGACAAAGAAATTCCTGTTGCTTACCTATTGGGCGAACAATATGTAAAAGCTATGCAAGATATGGCGAAATCGAATAATGCAAAAACAGTGGTTTTACCAGCCGATGTTTTAAATACAATTCGTGGTCTTATGGGACGTTAATTGTTTTTAACGTTTTATTTGCAAAAAAAGCCATGATCATCATGGCTTTTTTTGTGCTTGAGTTCATCTTACTCTGCGATCAACGTTGAATGATCTTTTCGGCTAATTGCTTAACTTTACGATCAAAGATAAAAGGGCCAAATGGTAAAATGGCAGCAATCAAGCCCAAATTAAAGATCGACAGAGACCATTTCATTCGATGGCAAACAACTAAAAGCATCACAAGGAATAGTACAAATAAAACGCCATGTCCCATCCCAATATATTTGACAAAAACAGGATTTCCCCAAATATACTTAATCGGCATGGCAACGCCGAGCAATAATAAAAATGAAATGCCTTCAAGCGTTCCCACAAACCGTAAAGCTTGTACGTTCATATACTTCCCCAAATTAATTTTTTCGATCTAATAAAAATTTAGAAATCTCAATCAACTCTTTGGCATTTTCACCAAAGTATTGTAATGCTTCAAATGCTTGATCATGTAAGGTTTGTGCATAGACTTGTGCCTGCTCTAACCCCATTAAAGCAGGATATGTTGATTTTTGGACTTGTTCATCTTTGCCTGCGGTTTTACCTAAGGTTTCAGTGCTCGCCGTAATATCCAAAATGTCATCCTGAACTTGGAAAGCTAGGCCAATGCTCTGACCAAACTGACGTAATTTTGGAATCGCCTGATCTGTGCCAGAGTAAATAGTCACAGCCCCCATCATGATGGCAGCCTGAATTAAAGCACCTGTCTTATTACGGTGAATATTTTCCAATTCATCTTGGGCAACATGCCTACCTTCAGCTTGAAGATCCAAAACCTGACCGCAAACCATCTTTGAACTTGCTGTAGCTAAGATTTGCATTTGCTTGAGAACAATAGCTGCATCTGTACCTTGTGCCTGATCGTCAAATAAACGACTGCCTAAAATCTCAAATGCCATCGATTGCAGAATATCACCTGCCAACAAAGCAGTATCTTCACCAAATGCAACATGACAAGTCGGTTGACCACGACGCAGTAAATCATTATCCATACAAGGCAAATCATCATGTGCGAGTGAGTAGCAATGAATCAGTTCTACTGCGACAGCTGCACGACGTGCGGCAGCAAAGTTTTGGTTGGCTTGTAACGAAGCAGCCGCATAACATAAAGCTGGGCGGACTCTTTTACCACCAAGCATAACGGTATGGTGAACAGCTGCTTTGAGTGGTTCTGGGAGAGAAAATGCAGCCAATGCTGTCAATAAATCTTGTTGAATACGTTGTTGAGCTTGTTTTAAAACATCCGCATTAACTGGAGAAATAGACGACACAATTGCCTCGAAAAATGAATAAATGAAGAAGTGACAGCATCTGTCAGAATGGCAACATCATATCACTATTTATCCCGATAGATTATCTTTGTATTTTCAAGCTATACAAAATAAAAACACCTCGAAATGGAGGTGTTTAAAACTGATGAAAACGGCTTAGAAGGTATCACCTGGTACACGAACCCAACCTTCCATCAGAACACGTGCACTACGACTCATTATGGCTTTTTTCACAGCCCATTTTCCATCAATCAACTCAGCTTGAGCACCAACACGTAACGTGCCTGAAGGATGTCCAAAACGAACCGCTTCACGCTCACCACCACCAGCAGCTAAATTCACCAACGTACCAGGAATCGCAGCAGCAGTACCAATTGCAACTGCAGCAGTTCCCATCATGGCATGGTGAAGTTTACCCATTGATAGTGCACGTACTAATAAGTCAACATCAGCAGCTTCAACTGTTTTACCACTTGATGATGTATAGGTTTTTGGTTGAGATACAAAAGCAATCTTCGGAGTATGCTGACGCGCAGCAGCTTCAGAGATGTCTTTAATCAAACCCATTTGAACAGCACCATACGCACGGATTTTTTCAAAACGAGCCAATGCTGCGGCATCACCATTAATATGATCTTGTAATTCAGTGCCTTGATAACCAATCGCTTCTGCATTTAAGAAAATAGTTGGAATACCTGCATTAATGAAAGTTGCATGGAAAGTACCGATCTCAGGTACCACCAATTCATCAACAACATTTCCTGTAGGGAACATATCCCCACCTTCATCACCATCATCAGCAGGATCTAAAAATTCGATTTGAACTTCTGCTGCAGGGAAAGTGACACCATCTAATTCAAAATCACCTGTTTCTTGAACTTGACCATTGGTCACTGGTACGTGCGCAATAATAGTTTTTTGAATATTCTTCTGCCAAATGCGAACTGTGCAAATTCCATTTTCAGGGATACGAGCTGCATCCACCAAACCATTTGAAATTGCAAAAGAACCGACAGCAGCAGTGAGGTTTCCGCAGTTACCACTCCAATCTACAAAAGGCTGATCAATTGAAACCTGTCCAAATAAATAATCAACATCATGTTCAGGCTGTGTACTTTTAGCCAAAATTACCGTTTTACTGGTACTTGAGGTCGCCCCTCCCATACCATCGATTTGTTTACCGTATGGGTCAGGACTACCAATCACACGGAGAAGAAGTTGATCACGTGCTTTGCCTGCTACTTGTGCCGCTTCAGGTAAATCATCAAGTTTGAAAAAAACACCCTTACTTGTGCCACCACGCATATATGTTGCAGGGACTTTGATTTGCGGTACTGAGCTCATGTCAATTTCATCCTTTTATCATGTTCTTGGTGCAAGTAAATCTTGAGTCTAAAATTACTTCACAGCAATAAAATATGCCATACGACCAATTGCTTTTCGGTCAATTGTTATGGGTAAAATGTGCTCACTATATTGAGTATTTTTGTACAGATTAACAATGGCATCGAAACATTTATACGCGGTTTAAAAATCAAGTGCCCGATTTAAATGATCAGAAAACAAACTTCACTTAGTTTACTATTCACCCAAATATAAGATTTTAAATGAATTTTAAAAACAACTTTCCAGTCATAGCCCGCCTGTACTTTGACTAGTCGAAAATCATTCAATCTATTAGAATAATCCACTTATTCTTCGTCGAGCTCAGTCCTTTGAACAACGATTCTTCTAAACTTCAGCGTGGACTAAAAAACCGCCATATCCAACTCATCGCGATGGGTGGGGCTATTGGTACGGGCTTATTTTTAGGTTCTGCGCAAGTCATCCAGTCTGCTGGACCATCTATTATTTTGGGTTATGCGATTGGCGGTTTGATTGCTTTTTTAATCATGCGTCAACTCGGTGAAATGATCGTAGAAGAACCTGTAGCAGGTTCATTTAGTCATTTTGCATATCAATATTGGGGTAAATTTCCAGGCTTTTTATCAGGTTGGAATTATTGGATATTGTATATCCTCGTTGCGATGAGTGAGCTCACGGCAGTCGCAAAATATATCAATTACTGGTGGCCTCATATTGCTGCATGGCAGTCAGTTTTATTCTTCTTTGTGATTATTACAGCGATCAATCTCACCAATGTAAAATTCTATGGTGAGTCAGAATTTTGGTTAGCCATTATTAAAGTCACCGCTGTTGTAGCGATGATTTTATTTGGTCTGTTCTTGCTGTTCACTGCGGATGCCAACTCTACGGCTTCATTTACCAACCTTTGGAGTCATGGTGGATTCTTCCCGAATGGGTTTGAAGGTCTATTCTTCATGCTGGCATTCTTGATGTTTGCATTTGGTGGTATTGAATTAATCGGTATGGCAGCGGCTGAAGCCAATGATCCAAAGAAAACGATTCCTAAAGCGATCAACCAAGTTGTGTTGCGTATTCTGATTTTCTACATCGGTTCACTCACAATTTTACTATCACTTGTGCCTTGGAATCAGCTTGATTTAGGTGGATTAGATAAAAGCCCATTTGTAATGATTTTCAGTCAAATGGGAATTGGTTGGGCTGCTCACCTACTTAACTTCATTATTTTAACCGCAGCATTATCTGTATATAACAGTGGTATGTATGCAAACAGCCGCATGTTGTTTGGTTTAGCTGAACAAGGTAATGCACCTAAAGTATTTGCTAAAGTGAATAAACAGGGTGTTCCTGTTCCAGCCGTATTGCTTTCAGCATTGCTCATCTTCGGATGTGTACTTTTAAACTACTTCGTACCAGAAGATGCCTTAGGTCATTTGATGTATGTCGTTGTGGGTGCTTTAGTTTTAAACTGGGCAATGATCAGTTTGACGCATTTGAAATTTAAAGCGATGGTCAAACAAAAAGCATTAACAACGAGCTTCCCTGCTTTATGGTCACCATTCAGCAATTATCTTGTACTCGCATTTATTGCGGTTGTACTTTACATCATGTGGCAGCAAGGTTTTAAAGAATCTGTGCTCATGATTCCTATTTGGATTGTTCTAATGTTTGTGCTCTATCGTGTTTTAAATTTGAAAAATAAGAGCTAAATACAGCTAGTCGGTTTCATCAAAAAGTGATTGCTAAGGCAATCACTTTTTTGTTTATAATCATTTAATTATGCGCTCATAGCTTAACTGGATAGAGCAGTTGCCTCCTAAGCGACCGACGTGGGTTCGAGTCCCGCTGAGCGCACCATTTAGCTGTTGAAGTCAATATTTTTTAATATGGTCTACGCCAGTGAGATAGAAACTCGTACCCTGCATAAAAAGATCAACTTTGTATATTGAAGTAAAAGTTGATAAATCATTTAAGCTTTTTAAAATCCAAAATCAAAAGTAGATACGCATTTTTATGCCGTAAATTATTCACCTTTCAAACGCTAAAAAATATAGTTCTTTTAAATCTCAATCAGTAAATTAGCTTGCTAATAAAGCTCTCGCCTTGATCAATAAATCCTGCTGATCAATCTCAGATGGATGAAAACTTGCTTTATAAAATGCTAAATAGTCAGGTAATAAACGCCACATCATGTGGACAAGCCCCAAAAGTGTTTGTGTGTTCTTGAACAGCTGCTTCGGTGAATATAAGGTATTCTTTCGATCTTGCCAGACTAAATGACCTGTCATTATGATCGTGCTACTGATGAATCCCACCGTAATTGTTCGCATACTTCTACGGCGTTGAGCTAAGTTAGCAAAGACTTGCTGATATACATCAAATGCCACATGCTTATGTTCGATTTCTTCAACAGCATGCCAAAGCCAAAGATTCTTCATATTTTCAGATAAGCCTTTAAACATAATATTTGGATATTCAAGCATATAGCCTGCCATCATCGCCGTAAAATGCTCAAGTGCGACTGTAGCAGCCAATTGACGGCGCTTACTTAAAGTTCTTAAGCGGATCATTTCCTGCTCATAAGCCTTTTCAAACTTTTTTAGATGATAATCATTGCTTTGCACCAGTTGATTAAACTGCTCATGTGCTCGCGCATGATGCGCCTCTTGCCCAATAAAACCTGAGATATCTTTTTGTAGTTGTTCATCATGGATTTGATCACGCACATTTCGGACGGTTTCTACAAAAAAGCGTTCACCCTGTGGGAAGCTCATGGATAGAGCTGTGAGAAAATGTGACATCAAAGTAGATTCAGTGTATTGCGTGGTAATTTTTTCGGCTTTGAATTGCGTTTGGCGCACTGTAATTGTATTCACATCATTTGACATCGTCGCTCTCCTCACGCATAACATTTCTGTAAGCAAACACTAAATCACATGAGCAAGTCTTATGACTTACATCTCTTATTGATCTACAACTTCAATCAAAACATTAGCTCAACTATTTGAAATTAAATAGAGGCTATACAAAGTTCCAAATTAGAACTAAAGATTAAATTATAGCCTCTTCTGAATTCTGTCAATTTGTTTTTCATATACCAGTGTATTTGTCCTATAAAGACTTTTTATATCCTTCGATGCGTTATGCCTTAAAATTCATAGAGTTTTGAGCCTATATTTAACTCATTACAAAGCTATGCCTAAATAAATGCTGTTCCAATTAAAGCATTTAGCAGCCTTTTTTGAGTCCGACAATAAAATATGTGATGACTTAGATATCCCAATTTTTTTCAATAGCAGTGATCTGGCTCAAGACATGCTGATACTCTGCCTGTTTAACAGTGCACCACAATGCAACAAAATCTTGATTTAAATATTCACTCATCCAATGATTAGCTTTAAATCTCTTCAATGCATCTATTTGTTCTGTCGGAAGAAAATAATGTTTACCAATCTGCTTAGATTGATTCACCGATTTAGGGATTGCTGATATGTGAGTTAAGCCATGCAGCGTTCCCATTAATATGATGGCGACTGCCAAATATGGATTACAATCAGCTCCAGCTACTCGATATTCGATTCTTTGATTTTCTGAATCCGCACATGGGATGCGCAGTGCGACATTACGATTATTCCACCCCCAGTTTGCTTCCAAAGGGACATGCTGGCCTAACTTAAATCGGCGATATGAATTGAAATTGGGGGCTAATATCGCCATAGAATCTGGCATGAAATGAATCAATCCACTGATTACATTTAATAATGGCTTTGCAAAGTCACGTTCAGAACAGCTAAAAATATTATGTTTGTTAGCATCAAGTAGACTCATATGAAAATGCATTCCACTCCCTGCTTTATGCAAATCTGGTTTTGCTAAAAAATTAGCTTTAAAGCCATGTTTATTTGCAACTTGTTTAATACTCCGTTTTAACATCAAGATTTGGTCACAGAGCTTCAAAATATCAGTTCCATGCGGCAGATTAATTTCATACTGATCTGACGATGACTCAGAAACGATTCCAGTGATATGTATTCCCTGTATTTGAGCAATCGTTTCTATTTCATCCAACACTGCTTGGATATCAGCATGTGGGTTTAAATCAAAACATTGTTTAGGAATGGCTGACTTTTGGCTCTCTTGGGATAAAGGCTGTAAGTAAAACTCAAGCTCAGCAGCGATACATGGAAAATAATCTAACTGATGTAATTGATTCAGCAATTTCTTTAAAATATTGCGCGGTTCATAACGACAAGCTTGTAAATTATTTTCTTTCATTGTTAAAAGTAACTGAGCATTGATATGTGGATCTCTTTGTACACGACAAAAAAATATAACTCATTGAAATAATGGCATAATACTTGTTTTCTGACGACGAATATGATGGCACATTTCAATGAGTTACATCTCATCTTAAACAAATA
>NZ_JBPKBJ010000110.1:0-7805 GCF_051390655.1 Acinetobacter sp. P1(2025) | reverse complement strand
GGCAGTTCTGAATAGATTTACGGAATTAGGTAGACCTCACACCCAAGTTGTCACTTAAATTTGAATGGATTGGGGAAAACTCAGCTTTTGAATGTTTATGCAACAAAGCCTCTGAATATTCATAAAACATTTATGAAGATTGTTCCTGACAAGGAATTACGTAAGAAGCGCCCGTATTCAGTATTATATTTGATATCCCCAAATAAAATTGTGGGATTTATTATTTTAAAATATAGAACCAATCTCCCAAATAATTTTAAGCAGAAGCTGCAATTGCCTACAGGGACTCAGGCTTTGGAAGTTTGTTTTTTAGCTGTTGATCAAGATTATCGAGATAGAGGTTTTGGTGAAACCCTATTAATTGAGGGTATCTCACTAGCTCGAGAGTTTGCCGCAGAGAATCCACAATGTTCAATTTTATATTTGAATGCTGCTGATGAAAAATCAGCTAGATTCTATTGTTAGCGGCAGTGTAAAAATGACCCCCTAATGGCATTTAAAAACTGACCCCCTTGGTTAATATAGCGGTCATTTTGGACTGCTCAACATGTTAACTTTGGAGCAAGCAGTGACAATCCAAATACTTCATCAGCAAGGTAAATCTATTAAAGCCATTACTCGTGAACTGGGGGTGTCCAGAAATACCGTACGTAAATATTTACGGCAAAACACCACACCTCAGTATCAGCGTATACAGCCTAGAATAAGTATCCTTGACCCATATAAACCCTATTTACTCCAACGTGTAAACGCAGCTCATCCTGAATGGATTCCTGCTGTTGTGCTCTACCAGGAAATTTTAGGGTTGGGATATCCAGGAAAGATCAGGATCTTGAGGGAATATCTTGCAACATTAAAACCAGTTGCTAAACCAGAACCGATCATTCGTTTTGAAACCCAACCTGGCCAACAAATGCAGGTGGATTTCACGACAATTCGACGCAACAACACGACTTTAAAAGCCTTTGTCGCAACATTAGGGTATTCCAGAGCGACTTTCGTGAAATTTTATGATCATGAACGTACCGATGCATGGATCGATGGTCTAGAAAATGCATTTCAGTTTTTTGCAGGAGTACCTCAACAAATCCTGTTTGATAACGCTAAAACGATCATGATTGAACGGGATGCCTATCAGGAGGGGCAGCATAAATGGAATCCCAAACTGCTCGACTGCGCCAAGAAATACAGCTTTCGTCCTCGCGTATGTAAGCCCTACCGTGCACAGACCAAAGGCAAAGTTGAACGCTTTAATGGATACCTCAAATCAAGCTTTATTGTGCCATTGAAAGCAAGCCTGAAGACTTCGGGTTTACTGTTAGATGTTGATGTCGCCAATGCCCACATTGGCCGGTGGCTGCATGAAACCGCCAATCAGCGGATTCATGCCACCACGCAAGAAAAACCGGCTGTTCGACTGCAACAGGAGCAGCAAAAATTTACGCCATTACCGCAATCAGATACGGGTTCTGGCACTGTACCTGTTGCAGCAGCACAGCATGTCATGCCCTACGAGAGTTTGCAGCATCCCTTATCGGTATATGACCAGTTGCTGGGAGTTTCCTGATGAATCTGCAATACGACCGTATAGAGCAACTTTGCCAAAAGCTCAATCTGCCTGCCATCGCATCACAATGGTCACATCATGCACAACAAACATTAGGTCAAGATGGAAGTTATGCCGACTTTGTTGAAGCGATCTTGACGCATGAATATGCTGCCAGGCAACAGCGCAGTCAGCAGGTACTGATGAAACTCTCAGGCCTGCCTCAAGTCAAAACCCTGGAAGACTATGATTTTAATTATGCCCTAGGGGCCCCTAAATCACAGGTGATTGAACTGTTCAATCTGAGCTTTATTGCTAGAGCAGAAAATGTGGTGTTTCTCGGGGCTAGCGGAGTAGGAAAAACGCATTTATCTATGGCATTAGGCTATAAGGCCATCATGAACAACATTAAGATCAAGTTCATTACCGCAGCGGATTTAATGCTGCAACTGAGTACAGCCTATCAGCAAGGTAAACTGAAAACCTATATGCAACGTGCGGTACTGGGACCAAAGTTACTGATTATCGATGAAATTGGTTATTTACCATTTGGACGTGAAGAAGCGAATCTGTTCTTTAATGTGATTGCCAAGCGTTATGAAAAAGGCAGTACGATATTGACGAGTAACTTACCCTTTAGCTAATGGTCTAAGTCATTTGCGGATGATGTTACGTTGACCGCTGCGATGTTAGATCGGCTATTACATCACTGTCATGTGGTACAGATATCGGGTGAGAGTTATCGTTTGAAGGATAAAAAAAGAATTGGGATTCAGCCTCAGGTTGAAATTTAATACGAGATCAAAGGGGTCAATTTTAGAATGCCGTTGACACTCATGCTGTAACCTAAATCATGCATGTCATGTACCAATGAAGGTGCACCCAATCGTGCATGATGCTGCCAATATACGGCTTTTAAGTCATTATATTTCTGTGCCGTATTGGCTTGACGTTTTCGCCAGGCATAATAGCCTGAAGTGCTGACACCTAGGTATTTACAGGCAGAAGATACGGTGACTTCATTCATATCTAGATCTTGAATTACCGTGTACTTTTCTTGGCATGATCTGTTAGAAAGTACACATGCGCTTTTTTTAAGATGTCATTGGCTTCCTTGAGCTGTTTGACTTCTTTCTCTAATTCCACGATCCGCTGTTGTTCTGGTGAAAGTTGACGTTTGCTTGAACCTGCCGGATTGGTTTCACGAATCCATTTATCTAATGTTGAATAACCCACACCTAATTTCTGGGCGATTGCAGCTACAGACTCGTGTGAGTTTGAAAGTGCATAATCAATCGCTTGCTGTTTAAATTCGGGACTAAAACGTTTAGCCATTTCTTGAATCTCCAAAGATTAAAGTTACGTTATCTTTAGAGGGACGTGCTGTCCATTATTTTGTCTAGGATCAAGGATAAGGGTTCTGTGAAATTTGTCGTGTACAGAGAAAAGAAGGCTAGCAAAGTTCAACGGTATATCAAAAGAGTATTTTGATTATCATCTTAAAGAAACAGAATGGCGTTGGATGAGGGTGCTTAATGAGCTAGCAACAGGGTTGTGGGACCTCATTAGGTAAAACTAAGTGTAAATCTGCTAGTCTAGAGCCATATTACAATAATGAAAGATTTGCGAGTAATTATAAAGTTATGAGATATTTTTTTCAGTAATAAGTATGGCTTTGTTACACAAACATTTAAAAGTTAAAATACCTTTGTACGCCACGATCAATTCTATAGCCCTGTGAAGCAACAAATTTCGATTCACTTAGATACTGATGTTCTTGCATTTAACGAGACGGGCATCTAATCGAGTTGTCGTAAAATTTAAAACATGCTGCCTACCATAGCTCAATTAAAAATATTTGTGTAGATACCTCCTTGAGGGTAGAACTGGCTGTTTGTAGGTTCGCTACGCAGTGGTCAGCGAGCAGCGAACATGATGACCCTGATCCAGTCAGCAAAGATGAATGGGCTGTATCCATATGCCTATTTAAGTGATGTGCTGAAAAGGTTGCCGACAGATAAAGTGACCCAAATAGAATTACTGCGACACCGCTGGGAACCTGAACCCAATTAAAAAATAGCGATGGGGTTCAGCGGATGCTTACCAAAATTTGAGGCGAGGCACATGATTTTCTGCTCAATTTAAACTGTTTTAACAGCATATCGATCAGTTTGATAAGCTCAAAGATTTACATCTTAGGCGGTTTTTTCACTTGCTTTTTATGACTGGATTTAATGATGTTTTGTTGAAACTGTTTATGGAAATTGAGGGGTTGTAAAAAAACTGTAGATGTCCAAGGAATAAAAGAACGATTTACAAGCCTCGGTATTAAGGTTGATTGGAGCCGGTTAAAAGATGCTCAAGATTATAGAAATAATATAGAGCATTACTATGCTACAGCTTCCTCAGGTTCAGTTCAAAAAATGATTTCAGATTCCTTCATTGTGATAGTAAATTTTATTAAAGATCAATTAGAAGAAGATCCTAGAGACTTGTTAGGCTCAGACACTTATGACGTTATGAGATCTATAGATGAAGTTTATGAGGCTGACAAATTAATCTGTATCGAAAGACTAAAATCATTAACTTATTTCACTAACACTATTTATGATGCGATTATTACAGCTACATGCAGTAAATGTAGCTCAGGCTTAATTACATCTAATGAAATTAATTTAGATGCGGTTAGTACTGATTATATATGTAGGTCATGCAACCATAATATTGATTATGAAAGTATCGTAACTAACGCTTTTGAAAAGAAATATGCTATCTCTTTTAGAGATATTGCAAATGGGGCAGAAGATACGAGCTGTGAGTGTCCTGAATGTAATGGATACTTTTTTTACGATGAAGCAATCTGCATATGCTGTGGGCATGAAATTACTTTGGTTTGTGATGTTTGTGATGCAAATATTTCTCCATCTGAGATATTAGGTTTTGAAGGTACTTGCTCATATTGCACATATAGATGGGAAAAAATGCAAGATGAATAAATCCTGATGCTACCTAATAGCACCATGTGAAATTTACTGATCTCTCTTCAAAAAATTAAACCTGTCTTTTGACCCTAAATAAATTATATTAAGAATGGGAGTTCCCTCCATCTATTAAATTAAGCGATGTGGAGGGGCAATTCCAAAGAGAAAAGTATCGTTTTTTGCAGCACTATCCCAAGGGGTTGTACGATGGCAAAAACCATTCGAAAGCTTGTCCGATTTCTCAATTAATTTTTTTAATAGCTCTAAAGTTTCAACCTGTCTCGGGTTAAGGGTATTTTTATGCTTCAATAATTCTTTCATTGAATGCTCTTCTAAAAAATTGAAATAACTCCCTAAAAGACCGCATATTGCATCCGATAACTGTATCCCAATACAATTAATGGATTTTATAAATTTATAGTCCACAAACTGGTCTTTATATTTAACTTTGAAAAATTGAAGTTCTTTTTGTACAGTGTCTTCTTCATCAAATACATGAACACTATTCGGATACATGTAAATTGGACGCAAGTATTGATCTTTAAAACTTTCGATCAAAATATCATTCTCATTGTCAACAAGGAAATCAAGCTCTTCAATATTAGCTCCGTGTCGAAGCATATCTATTACAAGTTCTGTGATATCACTTATCGGGTGAGGGCTAATTAATTTAAAGTGTTTTGAAAGATCAACTAAGAAATTGAATCCTTGATTACGCTGAATATTTGGATAATTATATTTTTTAAATATTTTTATAACAGTGTCTAATTCTAGATTACATAAACGAAATAGTTCATTTTTTATTTCAGCCTGATATCGCATATACTGTCTTAAATGAGAATCAGACCAAAGCGAATCTATAATATCAACAATTGACCAATACAGAATATTAAAATTGGTGTAGTGGATGTATATTTCATTATCAATCAACCACTTTAATAGTGTTCGTATTTTTTGAGAATTCAATATACCTAAAAACTCACCTGTTGCTAATTGATTGAATTTTATTTCTTTAGCTGATTTTTGCAAGACTAAAGATTTTATCAAACTATCCGTGTCACCTAAGCTCTTGTCTGCATGATGAACTATCCCACCTAGAACAAAATTTTTAAACTCAGCATTTGATCCATCCTCGGTTAAATGCAGCTTTCTAATATTATTAGTTTCATCATAGTAAAAAATATATTTTTCATCTGCACCATACACTGGCGTCCCCCCCAAATTTAATATCCCAAATTTTCTCATTTTTTCAGCATCAAAAATAACAAAACGGTCTTCAGACTGGTTGATTTCCATTTAAATAGAGTCCTTACAGATAGTTGCTAAATAATAAGAATAATCTCTCATTTTGTAAGCATATTTTGGCTAAAGAATATTTGAAATAAATATCCATTTAACATAATGGTGGTTATGCGAAATCACCTATAAAAAGTTATTGTTTTTCAATTATTTAAAAAATTAGTCATGACTAAAAAATAGGTGAAAAGCCGACTCCGAAACAAGTCGGCTGCTTTTTATGCACTTTTGTCACTTTTAGCCAATAAAATTGGTTAAAAAATGCTCAAAATTTCAGTTTTTCCTGATTTCTAAAGGCTCTCATTTCTGAAATTATCCCCATTTCCTGCGGACAATTCTTGGGATAATTTGAGGATATCTACATGTACGTTCTGGCGTACAGGCATTCAAGAAAATCACCAATAGGCAGACACCACCAGATTGCATATCATGGCTTCATTGAGAATAGGATGTTCCACATAAAAATAAGAAGATCAGCGACAGGACGCGAGGGATGACAGGAGTTGACCCTAGTACCAAATACGAAAAACCCCGACAGGATGTCGGGGTTTTTTTATTGTCATTTGAATAATAATTCAATTAAGTATAAAATATAGACTATAATCTATATTGTGGTTGTTATATGTGGACAGTCATTACAACGGATCTGTTTAACGAATGGCTTGTACAGCAAGATGAATCTACACAAGAGAAAGTACTCGCAGCGTTGGTCGTTCTACAGCAACAGGGACCAAGTTTAGGTCGTCCTTTAGTAGATACCGTCTATGACTCCAAATTTACCAACATGAAAGAGCTACGTGTTCAACATCGAGGTAAACCACTGAGAGCTTTCTTCGCATTTGATCCTTTACGACAAGCTATTGTGCTGTGTATCGGTGATAAAGGCGGTAAAAAGCGTTTTTATAAAGAGATGTTAGATATTGCCGATCAGCAATACGAACTTCATCTTTCAACTTTAGGAGATCAATCTAATGGCTAAGACCCTACAAGAATTATTGGCTAGTCGCTCTCCAGAGAGTCAAGCTCGTATTCAACAAATGGCTGATGAATTACTGTTGGAAACTCAACTTCATCTTATTCGTGAAGAGTTAGAGATTTCTCAAAAAGAACTGGCTGCAACGCTTGGAATCAAACAGCCTTCATTGTCAGCAATTGAAAATCGTGGTCATGATCTTAAAATTTCAACAATGAAAAAGTATGTTGAAGCAATGGGCGGAAAACTTCGTATTGATGTAGAGCTTCCAACAGGAAAACACATAGGATTCAATGTTTAATAATAAATCTTTGAAAAATAGTACTAAATTACTTGTTAACTTGGACAAGTTTATATTTTTAGTCAATGCTGCCGATAGCCTAGAAGAAATTGAAATTATTAGAGATTTATGCTGTGACTATTTTTCACATTGTAATAGGCCAAGCTATTACACTGATATTTTCGACAATGCTTATTGGATAAAATATTACGAAATAGCTTAATCCTTCCAGATTCGCATAAGAGATTTTATGTTAAATAAAGAATAGAATTAATTTTATGTAAAATAGCTATTTAGGGTTAGATATGAAAGAAAGACATATGAAAAAAAATATTATATTTTTAGTAATTCTAACGATGATTGGATGCTCTGATCATAAGGAAGATGCAATTAAAGAAGTAGTAAAAGGTAATTTGAAAGATCCCCAATCAGCACAATTTCAAAATTTGTATGGATATTGTGGAGAGGTGAATTCTAAAAATAGCTATGGTGGTTATGTTGGTTTTAAAAAATATATTGTGGTAAATCAAACAGTATTAATGGAAGATTCTGAAGGTGTTGATCCTTCAAACTTTTCAATAATTTGGCAGGCACATTGCACTCCAAATAAGCTATCAGAGGTGGTCCCACATGTTTGAACAACTAAAAGCGTATTTATAAGTGATATTCCGCTCTAGTTAAGCCACCTTGTTTTGTTGGGGTAGCTGATCATAGTAAAACTCATTTGGT
>NZ_JBPKBJ010000109.1:0-7887 GCF_051390655.1 Acinetobacter sp. P1(2025) | reverse complement strand
TATTTGTTTAAGATGAGATGTAACTCATTGAAATGTGTCATCATATTCGTCGTCAGAAAACAAGTATTATGCCATTATTTCAATGAGTTATCTTTTTTTGTCGTGTACAAAGCCAATTTGCAAAAGAATATTTACAGGTTGTAGATATTTTATATCGGGAACTTGAAGTAGAGTATGATGATTTTCCAGTTGAGACTCAGAAAACAAATAAGTATCTACAATATTTAATAGTGGGTGATAGCTGGAACTTGCGGACTTTAATGCGGATAGAGGTTTTTATGTTGACTTTATTACAGCAGAGTACGCCTGCATTTTTATATTCTAAAGAGCAAATGTCACAGATAAGGCTGGAAAGTCCAAAACAGCTAGAACAAAGAGTGACACGTCTAGGTCGGGAGTTTTTATTCCTTTGGAATGAAATGGACTTTATAAAGCAATTGAAAGGAAATTATTTCACCCGTAATGTGCAAATTCTTGCAGATTTTTTTGAGTGTGAAGATCCTTCAATTAAAAGATTTAGTGGATTTAAAATAACGAAAAGGGATGCAAATTTCGAGTCATTAGAAGCGTTAAGTGATCTGTTTATTAAGCTTACAAGTTTTGCTCGAAGAGGTAAGTTTCAACCTAATACAAGGGATAACCGTCCGAGAATTGGATTTGTTGAACCTGATGCCGAAATTGTCAAACCAAGCTCTATTGCGATGACTAAAGACTGGGTTAAACGGTCACAACAACTGCGGGAGGCTATTGACTATTTTAGAAGATATAAACAAAAAAATATTGTTCTATATCGTTTTCAAATACAGTTAGAACTTAAAAATAGTAAAGTACCTTATGAGCAATTCCAAAAGTTTTTTGGCATAGTAAATAAAAAAGCAGTTAGACCACAGGGTTTCAAGGGGTATTTGGATTTCTTGTATTTTTGGAAAGAAAATTTTATTACCCAAGACCTTATACAGGATATGATTATTATTCTTGATGCTAGTTCCCTCATAGATGTACCTGAACAAGAAGATCAAAAAGCAAAGCTTCGGGATATTCCTGCCGAATTCTTTGAATACATGAGAGTGATCCTCAACGAGAATTCCGAAATTTTTGAAAATCAGAAGCCTGTTTTGAAACTCTTCCCTATTCCAGTTATGCAAGGTTGGGTTTGGAATATGCCAGCAGAACTCATTATCGAAACAGGGGATAAGGAAAAAAGGGCATTTTTTGAGAATCGTATTTTGCCTTACTTTGTGTATATGGAAATATTTGATGTAGATTACTCTGATGACATTAAAAATCGTTTTAAGCGAGGGCAGAAGAGTTAAGCTGTTCATGGGATTTAATCGGATAAGGTACAGTCCATTTAGTGACTGCATACAATAGGTGGGTTGGGTCAAGAAAGCCGTAACTCTCACCTGTATTTCAGTTTAAATTGTAGTTTAAGAGTAATATCATCGAATGGGTTCAAAGCCTTGCCACATAAGGCTTTTCTAAGCTCTGTCATTAGTCATGTTTCATACTCATGATCTAGAAATTTTACTAGGATAATAATTTAATTATTATAGATTACTAATAAATCAATTGCTTATAGAGAATTTATCTAATAAATCCCTTATTTGAAAAGTATATAAATCAAAAAATCATAAGGGTATATCACTATGAGTTATCGATTCACAAAAACTCTACTATCCAAAAACTCAATGATTGAAATCTAGGAATAGTCATTACTGATTAGATATACCCTTGGGTAATTAATTACAGAGTCATCTCTCCTATGGTTCTAACCAACAAATAGGAGACTGACATGAACCATAGTGAAACACTGATCCAGATTGAAGACTTGATGCTGGATATCTGTTCAGGAAAATGTCATTGGAAAGAAGTTCAATACGAGCTTGAAGATTATCGGGAAGTCGCTACCGATATTTATGATCCTGACCTTGAATATTCACCCATGATACAAGGCTACTTTGATTTGATGTCGATTAGTCATTCATTGGATTTACACAGCAGAACAAGATTAGGTAGATCGTTATTCCATTCAAGGACTGATTTTTTAAACTTCTGTGAAGATATGCTGGATGAACATGAACGTTTTATCAATAGGCATAAGCGACAACGCCAACGTAATTTCAAGGCATTGAAAGATAATTTTAAGGGCTTATCGAATAATCACTGCAAATTGCTCTTGGTGCGTGTAGATGTCAGTTATCCGTATGATGCTGATGTGGATATTTACCAGTTCAATGCGGATCTCAACATATTCCGACGTCGTATTCATGAACGTCGGAAATGCTTTAAGCATGTAATGGATTATTCATGGGCAATTGAACAGGGACGGGATAAAGGCTATCACTGTCATTTTCTTTTTATCTATAACGGTTCAAACCACATGCGTGATGGATACTTTGCTGAACAGATAGGTGAAGCGTGGTTAGACATTACCAATGGGGATGGCTGTTACTTTAGCTGTAATCGTAAAAGCCACAAGGACAATTACCGCAGACAAGGTACTTTGGGTATTGGCATGATTCACCGTAATGATGACGCTGAAGTAGAAAATGCCGAGAATGCTATTCACTATTTGGCAAAGGCTGATAAGGAGGAACAACATTTACGAGCGAAAATTAAGGGAATGCGTGGCTTTGGGTAAAGGTTGATCCCAAGAAATTAAAGCTACACACTATAAACATGAATGTTTATTTCATATATTCATTTTTTGGACTTGAGTCATGTGGGGATGTTTGGTCAATTCATCTCATCGGTTACAGTAAAAAAATACGGTACGCCAATTTGTATTGAGGAAGACCCCTCTCAACTACATTACTGGGAGTAACCACATGACCAATCTCGTTGAATATCAATACCGTATCCTGAACATCAAAGCAGTGATTGAAATTACTGCATTAAGCCGATCAACCATTTATGAGTTGATGAATCCCAAATCCAAGTATTATGATGTCAGTTTTCCAAAGCCAATACGCTTAACAGAAGTAAGAGTCGGTTGGGTATCACAGGAAATCTATGAGTGGCTTGAATCTAAAATCGCTCAAAGAGAAGAAGAACACTGATTACTTCCTGATACGGCTACATGGTTGCATAGTAATGAATTGGCATAATCCCAAAAAATCATAGATATATATCATTAACATGAAGATTGAATGTTTTCTTTTTCCCTACATTCAAAAACATAGGCTTATCCATCGATAAGCCTTTTTTCATTTAATGAGGTATATCTTATGAATATTACATGTCCATATTGCTACTCAGACAATATCAGTCGTGCAACCACACAGCAGTCTAGTAATAACAGTTTTTCTTCGATGGCAGGTGCAGGCATTGGAGCAAGCATTGCTAAAAGTTTGCCAACTCCATTCTCGCCATTACTTGGTGGATTGGCTGGTGCTGTTGTTGGTGGCTTGATTGATAGCTTTATTCAACCCTCACAACCACAGCGACCAACAGGCTATTTCCATTGCAACAATTGTCAGTGCAATTTCAACTAAGGACAGGAGAAATCATCATGGCACATCAACTTGAACAAATGGCGTATGTCGGTGAAACCCCTTGGCATGGTCTAGGTAATCAGCTTACTCCAGATCAGCCAATCGAAGTCTGGGCACAACAGGCAGGAATGGATTGGCGCATTGAATCCTCCAATGTCAGTTATATGGCTCAGAATGAGAAAGGTCAGAGTATTATTATGCCTTTTGAAGAGCAACGAGTTTTATATCGTTCTGATACCCATGCACCGTTATCTGTTGTTAGCCAACGCTTTCAAGAAGTGCAACCAAGTTCTATTTTGGAGTTTTATCGTGACCTAACTGAACAATCAGGCTTTGAACTGGAAACCGCAGGGGTATTGAAAGGCGGCAAGAAGTTCTGGGCTTTGGCACGTACAGGACAGAGTACAGCCTTGAAAAGCAAGGATGTGAGTAATGGCTATATTCTACTGGCAACTGCTTGTGATGGCACACTTGCCACGACTGCACAATTTACTTCTATCCGTGTGGTCTGTAACAACACGCTGGCAATTGCCTTACGCAATGGCAATACCAGCGCAGGCGTGGTGAAAGTTCCGCACAGCACCCGATTTGATGCGGAAAAGGTCAAACAGCAACTTGGTATTTCAGTTCGTGCATGGGATGACCATATGTATGAAATGAAACAACTGAGCCAGCGTAAAGTCACGCAGCAGGAAGCAGCCGCTTACTTTGATGCAGTGTTTAACAATACCAGTCTCAGTATTGCAGAACAGGATGACAGTATTATCCAGTTCTACCGTAATGTTGCAAACGAAGTACAAAATGCTGCAACTAAAACCGAACCGAATGGACGAGCCATGTCGAAAGTCATGGATATGTTTAATGGTCAGGGACGAGGTGCAGAACTCAGTTCAGCCAAAGGTACAGCCTACGGCTTGCTGTGCAGTATCACCGAGTTTGTTGATCACGAACGTCGAGCCATGAGTACCGATCACCGTTTAGATTCTGCATGGTTTGGTACAGGTGCAGCCATTAAACAGCGAGGACTGGAACAGGCACTCAGAATGGTTGTCTAATCCGTTTTTCCTAGCCAAGCACTCCCTTTTGCCACATCTCCCCGATGTGGCTTTTTTTATGCCGCAATTTTAATTTTTACAGACATGGAGTATCTAATGAACCGTATCGTTGAACCACAAATCAGTAAATTCAAACCTTATCCTAACCCTGCTAAACGCCTACCTAACACCAAAGGCATGAGTCGGGAGCAATGGTTACAAGTCCGCAAACAAGGCATTGGCAGTAGTGATGCCGCAGCAGCCTGTGGACTTAATCCGCACATGAGCATGCTGGAACTATGGATGATCAAGACTGGTCGGATGCAGACACAGCCTGATCAACCGACTCAAAACAGTTATTCACCCTTGTATTGGGGCAATCAGCTTGAACCCCTGATTGCCAGCTATTACCAGCACAAGACAGGTCATAAAGTGCGTAAGGTCAATGCAGTGTTACAGCATCCTGATCCCGATAAACATTTTATGTTAGCCAATTTGGATTACAGCGTGGTTGGCAGTGATGAAGTGCAGATTCTGGAATGTAAATCTGTTGGTGAATGGGGAACAAAACTTTGGCGTGATGGTGTGCCTTTATACGTGATTATTCAGGTACAGCATCAACTGGCAGTGACAGGTAAACAGGCAGCGCATATCTGTGCTTTGATGTGTGGGCATGAAGCCAAGATTTTTAAAGTCGAACGCAATGAAATAGTGATTGACCGCATCATGGCATCCGAGCGCACATTTTGGCAATGTGTAGAAAATGACATTCCGCCTAGTGTTGATGCCAGTCAATCAGCAGCCAAAGCCCTGCAATTACTTTACCCGCAACACATCCCTTTACAGACTGTTGATTTCTCTACGCTGGAGGGAGTCGATCAACTGTTTACTGACCTGCTGAATGAGGAAAAACAACTGTCCGAACATCAAACCAAATATGACTATCTCAAGCATCGGATTCAGGCATTGATGAAAGATGCTGAAAAAGCCATATTTTCTAATGGTACGGTGACATGGAAAAAGTCTAAAGACAGTGTGGTGCTTGATCAGAAAGCATTGCTCCAAGCCCAACCTGAACTGCTGCAACAGTATCCACAAAATCGACAAGGTAGCAGACGGTTTAATGTTTATTCTGCAACAACCTAAATCATCAGACTAAACAGATTTTAGAGCTATTTCCATTACACACCACATCAAAGCATTTCCCTAAATTTCAAATTCCCCAAATTTAAAATTTGTGCAAAGTCGCCCCTTTGCCCTTTCTCCAGTCATGAAGAAAGGGCGGTGGAGCAGCTTTGCATGAAATGAGCATCGCACAACAAGTTCTCCCTATAACCAAATAGTGAACAGGTTTTTTATTTCATCAATCTTGAGATGAGGGAGCGGTGCATTCAATCGATTTGGGGAATCCGTAAACAAATGCAATAAAGGACAATCACCATGATTAAAGGTTTAGCAATTACGCCGCCAGTATTGGGGCGTATTAGTATCGGCAAAATTGTCGAAAAGAATGGTAAACGACTGCCTGAAAAGGATGACCAGTTTACTATCACCAGTCAGATTCAAAATAAAGATGGTTGGGTAAAACATCCATTGGATGAACAACTACGAGCGAAAGCTCAAAATCAAAAACTGAGAACGATTCCAGTCCGTATGATCTTTAATGAGCCTGAACTCAATCTTCGGGCAGAGTACAGTCTCTTTGACCGACAAACAGGACGCTTAATCTGTTCAGGCAATGGCGATACTTGTCAGCGACTGGGACAGAATGGCATTGAGCAACATCCATGCCCATCTCCTGATCTATGTCCATTGGCACAAGGCGGGCTGTGCAAACCCTACGGTAGACTATATGTCAATTTGGATGAATCGGATGAGTTTGGAACATTTATCTTTAGAACCACAGGTTTTAATAGTATTCGGACACTGGCGGCACGGCTGAGTTATTACCATGCGGCATCGGGTAATTTACTGTCATGCTTACCATTGCAACTAACCTTGCGAGGGAAAAGTACCACACAGAGCTATCGTACCCCAATTTATTACGTGGACTTAACTCTACGTGATGGCGTGAATTTAAATGATGCCATTAATTCAGCCAAACAGATTGATCAGCAAAGTAAGGCGGCAGGGTTTTATCAGGAGGCTTTAGATCATGTGGCACGGCAGGGCTATGGCAATGCCAGTTTTGAGGTGGGAGGTGAAGAGGGGCTGGATATTGTTGAGGAGTTTTATTCAGAGGAAGCCAATGTCACAACACAGTCTCAGACTGAACAGCAATCAGAGAGCTTTTCCCATGTACAGGATATACAGCAAAGTTTAAGGCAATCCGTTCAGGCATTGAACTAGATTGGATTGGACTGTATCGGATGCAGTTATAATTTACTGGACTGACCTATGATCTGAGCGGAGTACCGCTCGCATCATAGATTAGGAGAAAACATCATGAATGCGTTTACGGGTCAAACATTTCAGATGCATCAATTGATCAACATCAAACAAGTCAGCGCCATCACTGGACTTTGTCGATCAACGATTTATGAAATGATGGACGAGTATTCGCCTTATTACGATCCGACATTTCCAAAGAAATTAAAAATCACACAAAAGCGTATAGTCTGGTCAGCTTGGGAAATCAATCAATGGATTGTTTCCAAATTGGCAAGCCGAGAATCTAAGGGAGTTTAGGCTCTCTTTTTTTTGATTTTTAAAACGACAAATCATGTCATTCATCCCTTTAAAATAGCTGAAAAAACTTTTATTTTCGGTAAACTAAGTTCATGCATTTAGAGCACCTGAATGGATTTTGGTTGTTGCAGAGGGTGAATCTTTATTGACAGCATATGATTTTGATAGTCACAAAATGCCATACTGACATGAGACACAGAAATTTGAATTGAATATCCAATCTATCATTTATTTTGAACAAATTACGTAGAGAAACGAACAAACATGGCGATTAAGAAAACAGAACTTTATTCTTCCCTATGGGCAAGTTGTGATGAGTTACGTGGTGGTATGGATGCCAGCCAGTACAAAGATTATGTGCTGACCTTGCTTTTTATGAAATATGTGTCTGATAAATCTTTGTACACGACAAAAAAAGACAACTCATTGAAATAATGGCATAATACTTGTTTTCTGACGACGAATATGATGACACATTTCAATGAGTTACATCTCATCTTAAACAAATATCTAAAGTGGAACAAGTCACATCTAAAATGTTTTACACTGATTATGCTGGCATTAATTGTAAAACAGACATGTAATCTTTCTTCTGCATCTAAAGCCTTACCCATCAAGTGCTTACCACAATCATTTTATCGACGTATACAACGCTTCTTTGCAGATCAGTA
>NZ_JBPKBJ010000108.1:0-8060 GCF_051390655.1 Acinetobacter sp. P1(2025) | reverse complement strand
GATCTTTTGCCCCTGAAATTTGATCGTTCATCATTTGTTGTCGTATTTCAAACTCATTTTTAGGCTGATTCATGAGATACATACTCCACAAAATAAAATGAATCGTTTAATTTATTAATTTATGGTAATCACATACGATCAGCGAAAGTTTTTTATAAATGGCTTGTAAACTTTCTTCCGTCCTAATGACGTAAGCTATTGATTTATCGTTGAGGTAAATATCCAGCGAAAGTTTTTTACAAATGATTTAGAAACTTTTTTCCGTCCTAATGACGTAAGTTATTGATCTATTGCAGTTCGCTGATTTCATATTACGATAAAAAAAAATCGCTTGTAAGAATATAGACACTTTAAATGGGTTCTAACATAACAAATCATAGGATTTATACACTTGCTTATCGTATTCGATCGAATACAATATGGTGAGAAGAGAAGGAATCCTCATGATTGAAATTAAACGTCTGCCAGAATTTGATGAATGGTTGGATGGAATTAAAGACAATATGACCCGAATTCGCTTGAATCGTAGATTAGATAAGGTTCAACGTGGTAATTGGGGCGACATCAAACCTATCCAAGATGGTGTTTGGGAAATGAGAGAATTCTTCGGTGCTGGATGGAGAATGTATTACATCCAACATGGTGACGTTGTGATTGTGATGCTTGGTGGTGGAGATAAATCAACTCAACAACAAGACATCGATCGAGCAGTCAAACTATCGAAAACATTGGAGGATTAAAATGGTTAAAGTCGCTGATTTACCAAGTTTTGATATGGCTGAGTCACTCAAAACTGAAGAGGACATTGTGATGTATCTCAACATGGTTCTTGAAGAGAATGATCCAGCTGAATTAGCTCATGCTCTTGGTGTTATTGCTAAAGCTCGTGGCATGACTCAAATAGCCAAAGAAGCAGGGATTGGACGTGAAGCACTCTACAAAGCCCTACGTCAGGACTCAGCACCACGTTTTGATACGATTAATCGTGTAGTGAATGCTTTGGGCTTAAAACTAACAGTCCAACACGCATAAAACTTAAAAAAATATAGTAAAAATGGGGACTGTTTCCGATGATCAGTTAGATCTATCAGATATTCCTGAAATTACCGACTGGAGTAATGCTGCATGCCACAATCAATTCTATCGCCCAGTGAAGCAACAAACGTCTATTCGTTTAGATGCAGATGTACTGGCATGGTTTAAAGCACAGGGTAAAGGCTATCAAACACGAATGAATGAAATCTTGCGGGATGCTATGCTGAAAGAATTAAAAAATCATTAATAAAAAATGGGAGCTTAGCCTCCCATTTTTAACTTCGTATAACGCCCATTATATTCAATGAATAGTTCAGTCAAATAGGAACATTGTCTACTTATCGATTCGATTGCTCATGGAAGTATTACCAATACGCCATAATTTTTATAGTTTCAAGTAAACGATTTTTAACGGAAAAGTCCAGTTTTAACACTATGAGCAGATTCAGACATTGAGTATTTAGAAACAATATTACCCTCAAAAAGAACTACCAACTGTTTCTTAGTTCCTGATGAAGATGAACCAAATAAATTTACAATAGGAATATAGTTCACAGCATCTGCTTTAATATTAGCAAATTCATATTTCCAAATTTCTTTACCATTGTCAGTAAAGCTAGTTTCATCAGGTGATCCAAATACTTTACGCACTTCATCTTTTGTTGTTTTATTTTCTATAATTTTAGATTGAACTGTTTGTTCACTTTCATTTTTTAAAGCTTGATTCCCCATAGTTGCACAACCCGAAAGAATAAGAACTAATGAAAGTAGTAGTAGTTTTTGTTTCATATAAAATCCAAGTTTTTGTTTAAAAAGAACATAAATTATAACTATAATTAAATTTAAAATGCCCATTATATTAAATCAAGACTCTATTTGCTCAAAAAAAAATGAGAAGTCAAAACTGACCATGACCAATGCGCTTGCAAGGGAAATCAGATAAGTAGTATTGGACAACCTCAAGTTGAAATTCTTGAGAATATTTAGCCATAGAAAAGCACCCTCCAAAATTAGACTAAATGTGTCCAACTTTCGGGGTATAGTGCATTTTGATGGGCTTTTTCATAATCTAATGGAGAACGTTGACTATTAGAACTATGTCTGCGTTTTGAGTTGTAGAACATCTCAATATATTCAAAGATATCCGACCTGGCTTCAGTTCTCGATACATATATTTTCTTCTTGACCCTCTGCTTTCAATATTGTGATAGCAAGGTGAATTTACCCCAAGGTTTGTCCGAACATTTTATGGATTATTTCAGAAATGTAACCCTTAATGTTTCAGCAAAAAAATAAAATAGATTAATATTTAATCAAAATTATTGGCAAGAACTATCAAAAACGATCATAAAAAAGCCGACTTGTTTCCAAGTCAGCTTTTCGACATCGTCGAGCATTATAACTATAACACAAGTATATGATTTTTATAAGTTTAAAATATGCATTTCGTATAACCGCCATTATGTTAAATGGATAAGTTAAATCCATCCTCCAATAATAAAATCTCCTGAATCATATCCAATAGAATACCCAATCTTTCTCTCTGGGTAAGCGGTTTTATAATGATTGATTGACGCTTGTGCCAGCTTAAGTCCATAAGCTAAGAACAAAGGATATTCAGCATAATTATCTAGTTCTGTTTCATCTGCTAAATTTTCAATAGATCGTAAAATTTCAGAGCTAAAGGCTCCTTGCTCAGGATAGTATGTTTTGGCTTCAGACATCCAATCTAGGTTATCTTCTTCTGCAATGTATTGATCTGATACTGCAAAATATAGATACCCATTATCAGAAAGACCGAACCAAAACCCTTGCTCAATAAAGGGAGAAGCTTCTTTTTCTAAAGTGTCAATTATATGAGTTGTTAAACGTTTAACTTCTGTTGTGTAATCTAATTCTTTGAATAGATCCCAACTTTTGTTTGGCTGCATTTCATGACAATGATTAATGATCGTTGTCATGAAATTATCAATATCTAGATCATTTTTATGAAGATCAATTTCTTTAAAGATTTTTACGAAGTCAAATGACATAAACCGCCTACATTTTCCAAAATTTAAATAAGTGAGACACTTTTTAGCTTTGCTAAAATCAACATAATACATGTTATACGAAGTTGAAAAAAATGATTCTATAGCCTTATTTTTTATGTATTTTTTAAATTTAAGACCTGGGCTAGTGCCTAGGTTTTTATATTTCATATATACAGCCATTGTGTTAAATAGTTTATTTCTATTAACTTCCATAAAGCTCAATAGTAAATTAAGCTAGTTTCTTAATGTGACAGAACCTTATTATTTGCAGGAATGTATTTGAGTTTTTGGTAAGTAGATCAGAAATTATGGAACAAAGAACAAAACGTAAGAGAACTAAAGAAGGTGATGTGATTGCAATTAATTTGGGGAATCTAAGCTATGGCTATGGCATAGTTTTAAACTCCTCATCGACAGGGTTCTACAATTTACAGACGAAAAATTTAGAGTTGAATGTTAATTTCATAACATCACATTCGATTTTGTTTAAAGTACCAGTCATGAATTCCGCATTTAAATCCGAGAAATGGCATATTATTGGGAATATAGAATTAAATGACGATTTAAAACAGAGGGTTTACTTCTTTAAGCAAGATATGTTTGATCATTCAATTTCTATTTATTATGAAGATGGAACTGAAGGTATCGATATTCCAGCAACATATGAAGAAGTAAAAGATTTGGAACGTGCTGCTGTATGGGATCCTGAACATGTAGAAGATCGTTTAAGAGATCATTTTAATGGTGTTCCGAATGAGTGGGTTAAACAATTACGCCCTAAACCCTTTGTATCTTAAAATTAACATAATACACCTTATACGAAATGCGTTATAATTATCTTTATTAATCAATGATCTATATCATTTCGATTGGCCCGTATCCTCCAGATCGGGCTTTTTTTATGATTTTTCACGTTCCACGCTTATTATTTAATCAAAGTTTCACGACTTTGTTCATATCAGTTAAACAATCGTGGTTAATCATAGGGTCTAAAAAAACGACTCCAAAACCCTCTTTTCTCAGGCTCTGGTTCAATGTGATCCGGCACTGGAATCCGCTTGTTTTCCGTCTGCTCCGGAGTAGTCAATCCGTCATGTTTCGCTTCTGCTGTGTCCGGTTCGGGATCTGTTTTGGCCATGCTTGATTGCACCGGTTCTTGATCGGTAAACGTAGTCATATTAGGTTTTGGGGCTTCTAATAGGCGTTGCATCGTTTCAATTTGGTTTTGATAGAAAGATTCCCGATCTTTTGCATCATGAAGCTGATTTTTTAGCATGTCTATTTGCTGTCTAAGGAGTAAAACTTCTGCCGAATTTGGACTGTCTACTTTTACAGATTCTTTTACATCCTGTTTTCTTACAGGTTCACCAAATACTCGAATAGCTTCAGCTAAATCAATCTTATTATCAGAATTTTTAGTTAAAATTCCTTTCTTTATGTTGTTGTAAATAGTTTGTCTATTGATGTTGTACAGCTTGGAAAGTTCAAGAACTGTAAGGGTTTTCATACTGTAAACCTTTGCCTAAACTTGTAAAAAATTGCTGTCTATTAGACCGCCTAATAGACAAATGATCAAGTTTAAATTTTAGGCAGTTTGGAAGCCAACTTTTTGAAGGTACGGAAATAGTTCTTGGAATTTTTGGCTATCTTGAAGCATTTCAGCGATACGTACAGCAAATTGCTGATAACTCTCAGTGCCTTCGGAATATTGTCCCATCTCTGGTAATTCGGAAAGTTTATTAGCAAATAAGTGACGTTGTGCCTCAGTTAATTTAGGTAAATCAACTTTTGTGTTTGGTGTTTTAGTCTTTTTCTGAGCTACTTTAAAAGAAAATCCCGAAATGATTCGACCTGTTTTATGTTGTTCGTATTTAGCAGTTATATCTGTTAGCTCATTAACTTGCTTAATAGCAAAATCTAGAACATAACTTTTGAAGTTACTCATAGTTTTATACTGATTAACTTCAACCCCTAGTTGCTGTCTAAATGTTTGTAAATCAAAAATAGGAGTCTTTCCTGTTGATCTCCATTGAATTAACAATTCATACAAACGAATTGCATAAGTACTAGTTAGTTTTGCGACTTGCTGTAATTCATACTTAGTAAAGTTTTCTTCTAAACGAGTAATAAGAGGAACTATATCTTGAGTGAAGCGTAAAAAAACAATCCCTGAATTTGGTTCATAACCAATTTTATCTACCCAACGACAGTGAAAACTTCGGTCTTTCCCTGTTTTTGGACTAATGTCATGATAAGTGACATAGCGGTCAAATAAACTTTTAGATGCATCCCTTAGAACTTTATAAGCAGTATGTTTTTCAACATTAAAAGTATTTATATAGCTACTTGCATGAACTTCAAGAAGGCTATTTTCTGTAATCCCATATCCGGTTTCTCTGGCTTCTGCTATCGCAAGTAAAATTAAGCGTTGTTCTACGGTATCAAGAGTATAGCTTGCTTGAACTAAAGCATTGTCTTTAACAATTAATTTTGACATTTCTCTATTTATTATCTTAATAACTAGGTCATAAGATAGACTATTTAAATTGTTTTGGCAATTCTCTTTTTACAGGGTCGATAAACCTAGTTTTAAGGGGGGGTAAGACTAAATAATTTCACTACCCTTAAAGGGTTTTAGGCTAATAAGCCTAGTTTTAAGGATTGTTTTAAGACGAACTAACACTAAAGAATTAAAAGGTCGATAAACCTAGTTTTAAGAAGACGAACTAACACTAAAGAATTAAAAGGTCGATAAACCTAGTTTTAAGGTCGATAAACCTAGTTTTAAAGGTCGATAAACCTAGTTTTAAGGGTCGATAAACCTAGTTTTAAGGGTCGATAAACCTAGTTTAATAAAACCTATAAAGCTTTAAAATAAAGGTTTTAAGGGCCAGTAAAAGCATTTAAAAGCATTAAAAATAATTAAAAGCCTTGGTCAGGAAAAATTGCCCTTGGTTTTCGCTTCACTTCGTTCGCTCAAACTCTATTGAATCTCGCTTTCGCTCGATTCGACGGGGCAATTTTTTAATCAATCTCGTTGTGAATTCAATAAAAAGCAAAAACAAGATCAAAAGCATAATGAATTCGCTTCGCTCATAAAGCTTTAAGCTCGCTATCGCTCGTCTAGAAGCCTAGGTATTCATGTGATTTATGCCTTTTTCGACTATACAGCCAAAAAAAGCGGTTTTTCAGAGAGTCGAAGCGCGAATTTTGTGGATATCGCTCGTAGACACTCGCTCGGCATATACCTTTTAGGTATAAAGAGTATCCTTGAAGAGCCATTGATTTATTATTTTTTGATGAAGTTTAAATACGCCTCTTTTGCGATTACAGCTATTTTTTACTTTTTACTATAAATTCCTTAGTCCTATGTCTAAAATCGCTGTAATCGAGTCCTATTTGCGATTTATGTGCCTTTCTGCCTCTAGGATGTAATATTTCATCTCATGTTCATCTTCATAGAGACATAATTCTTCCAGCACTTTGATAAAAATATCTATGCTTTGGAAATATCCTCCTGCTTTGGGCTGAATATATTGAAAAAGTTCAGTACTCCTGACTTTTAGGTAAAAATTTTGATTATTCACAATCATATTTCTCACTTTTTCAGGATCTATATTTTCAGTCGATCTCTTTAAAGCATCAAAAGCAGAGAGGACTGCTCCTCCTAGAGCATATTTAAGCTGATTCTCTGCATTACGCTTTTTTTGCGCTTCAGTCAGTTCTTTGTGACTTTTCTGCAATATTTCTCGTTTGTGTTCGTTTTCCAAGCGGATCCGGTTGTCTAGGGCTGCTTTTTCAATTTTCTGGTAAGACTCGAGTGCTCGATCTAAGCGAAAGAACAGGTCTTGATTCATCTCTTGCTGGAGTAATCCTAAAATTTCAATTTCATTGGTCAGGAGGGGCTGTTGGTTTTTTTCCTTCAGCTTGATTTGTTCAATGAGTGTTTGCCTTTGTTCAAACTGAATTTTTTCACGATGTACGATTTTTAGAAGGCTCAGGTCTTTTTCATCTAATTCGTGAAACTCTTTGCTGTGAAGTAGCATGGTTGCCTGCTGCTGATTTTTCTTGAGGTAATGCAAATCAGCTAGAAATTTTTCTAATTCTATGAGGTCTTCTGTGGTGAGTATTTTGGTCGGTCGTCCACGTGTAGCCATCGCATTCTCCAGCATAAGAAGGGTGAGATTTTGATGTTTTGAGTGTAGCATAGGTCGGCGCGGGAAGAATTAAATAAAATGTAGGAACATTTTATTTAATTCTTAAGCTCGTTTCCGTGTTTTTAATTTGATAAAATTACTACGCAATCTTATCAAATTAAAAACACTCCCCCTCGTGCTCCGCAGGCTCTGCGAGGCCCCGTGAATTCAAAGGTCGGATTATGTTTTATTGCAACCTGGAACACACCGCAAAAAAAGCGATAAAGACGCGATCAGGAAAAATCAAAAATGGCGCCACGGCCAAGAACCGCTTTCATTACATCACCCGAACCTCACACTTTAAGAATTATAAGGAATCGATTTCTGAGCAGATTGAGTTTGTGAAATCTGGGAATTTACCCAGTTTTGCCGAGGGAAAACCGGCTGAATTTTGGCAGGCTGCAGATGTATATGAACGGAGTAATGGCCGAACCTGTTCCAGTCTGGTCGTGGCTTTACCCAAAGAATTAAACCAAGCGCAACGGATTGAGTTGGCTGAAGCGTTTATTACCGAGTTTGCCGACCGCTATCGTTTTCCATTTAGCTGCGCCATCCATAATCATGCGGGTTCAATTGCCGAGATTGAGCAACCGCATTTGCATCTGATGTACAGTGAACGGCATGTGGATGGGATTGATCGTTCAGCCGAACAGTTTTTTAAGCGTTATAACCCCAAGGATCCCCAGAAAGGTGGTGCGCAGAAGCTCACGGCTGATGTATTGGGGATGGGCAAAGCACAGCTGCAGTTGTACCGACAGAAAACTGAAGAACTGATTAATGACAGTCTTATGCGGTA
>NZ_JBPKBJ010000107.1:0-8583 GCF_051390655.1 Acinetobacter sp. P1(2025) | reverse complement strand
ATTTAACATAATGGGCGTTATGCGAAATCACTCTTAATTATTTTAATTAAATCAAATACTTATATATTTTGCATGACGCAAAAAATCACCAAAAAGCCGATTTTGAAACAAGTCGGCTTTTTATTGAACGAATTTGTCACTTTCAGCCAATAAAATCGATCAAAAAACGCTCAGATTGTGACTTTTCCCTGATAACTCAATAGATCCAGTCCCGAAACTATCCGCAATTTCTGCGGATAAACCTTGGGGTAAGTTTTGGGTGATTTTTGTACGCTCAGGCTGACATGAATTAGGGAAGATTACGTCTATATCGCCCCCTGATTTTTTTCATATGATGGAATTATGGAGTACAGGATACTCCAGCACATAAAACAATAATGATAAGTGCAACAGGTACTAAAACTAATCAACCACATACGAAAAAGCCCGACAAAAATGTCGGGCTTTTTTATTGTCATTTGAAAACCGACTAAGTTCACTATAAAATATAGACTATAATCTATATTTTGGTTGTGATATGTGGACAGTCATCACGACAGATCTGTTTAATGAATGGCTTGAACAGCAAGACGAATCAACACAAGAGAAAGTCCTAGCCGCTTTGGTTGTTCTACAGCAGCAGGGACCAAGTTTAGGTCGCCCTTTAGTGGATACCGTGTATAACTCTAAATTTACCAATATGAAAGAGCTACGTGTTCAGCATCGAGGTAAACCACTGAGAGCCTTTTTCGCATTTGATCCATTACGACAAGCCATTGTGCTGTGCATTGCTGATAAAGGCGGGAAAAAGCGATTTTATAAAGAGATGCTGGATATTGCAGATGAGCAATACGAACTTCATCTCTCAACCCTAGGAGATCAATCTAATGGCTAAAACCTTACAGGAATTATTGGCTAGTCGCTCTCCAGAGAGCCAAGCTCGTATTCAACAAATGGCTGATGAACTACTTTTAGAAAATCAGCTTCACCTTATTCGAGAAGAATTAGAGATTTCCCAAAAAGAACTGGCTGAAACTCTTGGAATCAAACAACCATCACTTTCAGCAATCGAAAACCGAGGCAATGACCTTAAAATTTCGACCATGAAAAAGTATGTTGAAGCGATGGGTGGAAAGCTCCGTATTGATGTAGAGCTTCCAACAGGAAAACATATAGGATTCAATGTCTAACAACACAAAAGGCAGCATAAGCTGCCTTTTTTATTTCGGATAATCCCTATTATTTTAATTTTAGAAATTCTTAAGTTAAAAACGTAGGATAACTATTCTCTATCTAACCCCAATTAAAATAAAATTAATTATTTGATTTTTAATATTTTAATATAAAATTCTAAAAGTTAGTTTAACAAGAGTTTATTTAAATGGATCTACCCTTAAATCTTACATGTAATATCAATAGCCACAATGGATCTATTCAAAGAAATATAATTCTAGACAATCCTTTTACTTGTATTTTAGGTCCTAATGGATCAGGTAAAACACATCTTTTAAGAAGTATAAAAGACAGCATACGCCCCCATATTCAGAAAAAAACTCGCTTTATCTCTGCTGGCCGTATTGGTTTATTAGAGCAATTTCGATCGAACTTTGATGGTCACAGATTGCATTTTGACGGTGTCAATACACACTATAATTTTATCTATGATCAGGCTCAATTTGGTAGTAAAGATGACGCTAGCCGTAGACATGACATTGAAACGTTACAGGGTGACTATCATACATTAGCTCAACGTCCAGATATCTTGATAAAGGTCCAAGAAAGATTAACTAAATTATTTCGAAGAAATTTGAATGTTAGTTGGGACAATGGTCATCTAAAAATATTTTTTTCTCGTTTAGATGGATCAGAACCATATTCGTCTGCACGTGAAGCATCAGGATTAATGCATTTAGTTGGAATATTGTGTGCTCTTTACGATGATGAAGTAGGTGCATTATTTATTGATGAACCAGAAGTATCACTTCATCCACAACTTCAATCCTTTTTATTAAATGAGATTTTAGATACTGTTGGAATTCCTGATGAAGATACGAATAAAAAAATTATAGTGATTGCAACACACTCTACAGAGATGCTTTATATTAACGAGCCAGAAGATTTATCTTCTTTAATTTTTTGTTATGACCTAAATTCGGAACCTAAGCAAATTTCTAAGGAGGATGGAACTTTAAAGAATGAGAAAATCAGGAACCTTATTTCTAAGTTAGGACAAGAACACAAATTAACTCTTTTTTCTCACAAACCACTTCTTGTTGAAGGTCCTTCCGATGTTGTCATGTGCAACACATTAGCCAAAAAGCTACATATATATCTAGAAGCATCAGGTTCTCAAATTCTTCCTGTAATTGGTAAAGATCAAATTCCTATAGTTGCTAAACTACTTAAACTTTTTGGGAAAGAACCTGTTGTTTTAGCTGATGCTGATGCTATTGCGGATGGAGTTGATGTAATTTCTCCATTCTTAAGTAGAAATGAATCAGCCAATTTAAAGGCATCCACAATGGGAGCCAAAGATGCTCTTAGTTTGGCTCGAGAAATTAATAATGCATTCGCTAGTCTAGTAAATAGTAAATGGGATCAAATCGAGGCTTTAGCTACACAACATCCATATTGGATTAATGGTCAATCTGATATAGCTAAAGCCAAAAAGAGAGCCGCATTCTCAACACTATTTTCTAATGATAACAGTGTATTAAGAAATTTTTTAAAAGAAAATCATACAGATTGGATAATTATTAAAAATAGATATGAGGCATTATTAGAAATCGTTGAATCTTGTGGTGTATTTTTCTTAAAAAAAGGAGCTATTGAATCTTATTATAATTTGTCCGATCCAAATACTTCAGAGAAAAAGGTTGATGCAGCAATAGAAGAAATCACGCATATTCATACTCTGACAAAAGAGCAAATTCATCATGCATATGAAGATATCGTAAAATGTCTAAATTTTGCCTCATCTACAAGTGAAATTAATGAAGCTCTTGCGCTACAGGATATATTATTAGCAATAGTAGCCCCTTGTTTACCTAGAGTCCAAGATCCTACTAATCAAGAAGATCTAAACATTTTTGCTTCTTCTTTATTCCCTGATAAAGCCAAAATTTTTAACTTAACTAAAAATGGAGATAACCTAATAGTTGAATTAAAAAGCAAAATTATTAAGTGTGATAAATTCCCATTAACTATTCATAAAGATGAAAATATTAGTACCTCCATACGTAATAAATTATTATAAAATTCTAGCCACTTAATTTTTAAGTGGCTTTTTATTTAACATAAAATCTCTTATACGAAATTCGCCTGAATAGCCTTTCTGAGAAAGGCTATTCCTGATTTTTCACCAAAGCTTTCTTAATTTCGATGACTGACAATAACTCTCCCTCTTTTTTCCAGGTATTCAGTCCCTCTAATACCTGATGAAAAAGCTTATTCCGCTCAAAATATTCATTTTTATAATTTTTAACTTCCTGATATACCTTAGATTTTACTACATCATTGTGGAATTTTGTCACATTCTTAATGCGATTCTTCACCTGTTCAGGAGTCGATTCACTAATATCAATCCCTAACTCCTTGAAAGCAGCCAACACAGCACCGCCCAACTCAAACTTACGATGGTTTTCAGCCGTTCTTTTTTTATTGGCTTCCTTCTTCTGGATCTGACTCAAATAAAGCTCTAAATCACTCAACTCAAGCTTATGCGCTTTGAAACTCAGATAACGAGTCGCCATTGTTTTCAAGATATTAAAATCAGCACCACTCAACTCATTGTCCCGATACGTCTCAAACAACTGCACAAACTTCTTTTCATATGCGGTCTGCGGATACTGTACAGACACCTCATCAAACAATAAGTTCAACTTCATATGCTCACGATAAGGTTTTAAGGCCTCTTTTACTAAAATCTGTTTAGCTTCAGACAATGAATCAAAATTAAATTTTTCAGCTCGTAGCATCGCAATCACATCATTCTGTAAATCAGAGCGATCCTTCTTCTGTGAAAGATAGTCTACAAATGCATGTAACTCTGCGATTTGTAAAAGTTGCGCAGGTCTGCCACGTTTTTTTGATTTATCCAATGTCATCTATCTGCCGCCTAATTTTCAGAACTGCTACCGATTGAATTATGGTTTTACCATAATTCAATCGGGCAGTCTGAAAATAATTATTTAAAATAAAAATAAAATTTCTTGAAAAGAATTTATATTTTTATTTTAAATAATTCGCACTTGACAGTTTCTTCCTATCGGAGAAACTAGTACGCAATGGGGCGATTCCCCCTTGACCCCCTTTAACCGGATTATTTCAGCCCTGTAGGCATTGCATAATCCGGAGATTTTTATTGCGTTTCACTCCATAAAAACCAACAACACCCCAAGGAAGTGAACATGGCTAGTTACCATTTCAGCGTCAAAAGTAAAAATAAAGGCTACGCACTCGGCCACTACCTGTACATTTCCCGACTCCTGCAATACGAAGGTATCCGCAAAAAGAGCGCAGAAATCCTCGAACATGTCGAACCAGGGCGATGCATGCCCTCTTGGGTCAAGGATCCTGTTGAATTTTGGCAAGCAGCCGACACCTTTGAACGGGCCAATGCCAAGGTTTATATGGAATACGAAATAGCCTTACCGAATGAATTCACCGTAGAACAGCGTAAAACGCTCGTAGAGACATTTATTGAAAAAACCATAGCAACACACCACTACCCTCATTCCTACGCCATACACAACGTAAAATCACGCCTAAGTAGTGAAGAACAACCCCATTGCCACCTGATGTTTTCACTCAAAGCCGATGATGGTATTGAACGAAGTCCAGAACAATACTTCAAACGCTACAACGCGAAAGATCCAAGCAAAGGCGGAGCGAAGAAAATTCAGCTACAGGATGGCTATGCCGACTACTCCACTTACCTCCTGCATATCCGAAAAGCCTGGGAAAATCACCTGAATGACGCATTGGCAGAACATAGCCCAACGGTGACTTACCATATCGATGGCCGGGAGATCCAAATTAAAAACCAAGTCTCCGCAGACAACTACGAAAAATACAACGAGATACATGGCACCCTCTACCTACCAGAACCCAAACTGGGGACAGGCAAACAAAATGAAACTGTGGAATACCTGGCGGAAATCCAGAAAATCAGAGAACACAATGCCAAAGAAAGAGAATTAGAACAGCGCCAAAAGCACTTTGATCAACAGCATGAATACTTCCACAGCTGCTCAAACGAACCCTTCAGCTCTCCCGAAGTGATGCACTACCTCAATCACCTCATTAAAAAAGCCTACAACAAAAAAGAACTGGGCCACGATATCGACGAAATTATTCAAACCCAGCAACCGATCCTGCATCACGAAAAATGGGATATCGATACCATCAATTATAATCTCAACAACGCTAGGTTATACCCAGAACCGGACATGGAATTTAAAGTCCTATCCGTACGGTCAAAACCAGTGATTGAACCAACATCACAGCCGAAGCTAAAACCTGAAATACAACCCTCACAGCTTGAACCGAAACGAAATGATTATGATGGTCCTGGTTTTTAAAAATGGATCTGGATCAGAAAGTACAAAGCGAGTGTCTACGAGCGACATAGCCAAAATTCGCGCCTCGGCTTTCTGAAAAACCGCTTTTTTAGGTTAATCAACCTAAAAAAGTGAAATTTAGATGCAAAAATTTGAGCCTAGACCGAGCGAAGCGAGCATAAAACTTTATGAGCGAAGCGAATTCCGAGTTGCTTTTGCTCTTGCCTTTGCTTTTTCTCAAATTCACAACGAAAAGAACCAAAAAATTGCCCCTCGAATCGAGCGAAAGCGAGATTCAATAGAGTTTGAGCGTAGCGAAAACCAAGGGCAATTTTTCATTCTCAATGTTTTTAATTATTTTTAAAGTTTTTAAATACTTTTAGATACGTTGAAATCCTTTAATAACAATGATTAAAAGACCTATACCACACCAAAAAGTCACCTATACCACACCAAAAAGTCACCTATACCACACCAAAAAGTCACCTATACCACACCAAAAAGTCACCTATTTACACCATTGCTAAATAATGGTGTAATAACACCAAATAAAATAATGGTGTATTAAATGCCTAAAAATGAGTTAGTGGTCAAAGATAATGCTTTAATAAATGCTAGTTATAACCTTGATACTGTTGAACAAAGGCTAATTTTACTGGCCATACTACAAGCACGAGAAACTAAGACAGGAATTGATGCAAATACACGATTACGTATCCATGCTAGTGATTACATGGATAGATTTAATGTCAGTAAACATGCAGCTTATAAAGCATTAAAAACGGCTGTTACTAATTTGTTTGGTAGACAATTTAGTTATCTAACTATTGATGATAAAACAGGAAAATCTAAAAAAGTTATCTCACGATGGGTTCAAAATATTGCCTACATCGATGATGCAGCTACATTGGAAGTTACGTTTACTATGGATGTTGTACCTTTAATCACACGCCTAGAAAAGCAGTTTACAAGCTATCAACTTAAACAAGTTACACAACTAACAGGTAAATATGCTATTCGCCTTTATGAGCTATTGATCGCATGGCGAGAAGTAGGAAAAACCCCAATATTTGAAATAGCCGACTTTCGCTCAAAGCTAGGTTTAAGTCTAGATGATTACCCAAGACTAGATACTTTTAAAAGGCGTGTCCTTGAATCGGCAGTTAAGCAAGTTAATGAACATACAGACATCATTGTAACTGTCGAGCAACATAAAGATGGACGCTCTATTTGTGGTTTTTCATTCTCATTTAAACAAAAGAAAGTAGCTAAAAAGCCACTAAAGAATCTTGAGGATCAAAACAGTTTAAAGGCATTCCCCAAAATGACTGATGCACAGCGTCACTTATTTGCCAACAAACTGTCTGAATTACCAGAAATGAGTAAATATTCTCAAGGAACTGAAAGTTACTCTCAGTTTGCAGTCCGAATAGCTGAAATGCTTCATGATCAAGACTTAGTTAATGAGCTATATCCTCTATTAAAAAAAGTTGGCTATCATTAAATCATTGATGTAACGTTACACACTTAAATAATGTCTACTGGCTTACAGTCTTTCCACTTAGGTTACATGATGAAAGCATTATCAGTTATAGAACTTGCTGAACTTTATGGGATGAATAGACAAAGCATCTATAAGCGTATAAATAAAGGGGATTTATCCAAAAATAGTGATGGCAAGATAGATTTATCAGAAGCTATTCGAGTATTTGGAGAACCATCTAGTAAAATAAAAAATGTAACTACGTTACAGTCTACTTCGCTACAAAAAGAGACAGAAGTAGACATGTTGAAACAACAAGTAGACATACTAAAGAAACAATTGGAACTTGCTCACGAACGAGAAATGTTTCAACGTGAACAACTGCAAGCTAAAGATAATCAAATCGAAGCAATACAACGTCTATTAGAAGCTCCAAAAACCAATATGACTACGTTTACCGATCAAAAATCTGAGCAGAATATAGCGACAGATTCTCAGCCAGAATCTGAACTGAAAGATGAGGAATTGACTACTTCAGAGCAGATGGAAAATAAGCGGATTCCGGTGCCGGATCACATTGAACCAGAGCCTGAGAAAAGAGGGTTTTGGAGTCGTTTTTTTAGACCCTATGATTAATCAAGATTGTTTAATCTAAATGAATAAAAATATAGAAAAATAATCATGGAATAGGCGTGGAACGTGAATAGTCACGAAAAAGCCGTTCCAGTGCGCTGAACCCAGGAACGGCTTACTTTAAGATATTGATGCTAAAGAGGAAACTTCAAGTATTTCGCATAAGGTGTATTATGTTAATTTTAGAAATTCTTAATTTTTATAATCAATATTATTTAGAAATACTACATCCACCATTTCGTTCACATTCACTTGGATTTGCTTGTCTTTTTTCATAAGCCTCTCGCCTTTCTCTATTACTTATCTCTCGTCTACGCTCCCATTCTCTTTTATCTGCTTCAGTCACTTTTTCTCTGTATCCATAGTAATAACCATCTGCTGTTGTAAACTGAGCACGTTCACGATCTTTCTCTGCTTGAGTCTTCTCTGCATGAACAATACAAGCAGATGATGTTATCAATAATAATCCACTTAATACTCTCAGCATTTTTTATACTCTTTTAATAATATTTGCTGATTATAGGATGTAAAAATCTATCTACCTATCCTCATTTGAGGATATGTAGATAAATCAAACATGAATTATTATAAAAAATATTATCAATTATTCTTTAGAGGTATCTATGAAAAAACTTATTTTAGCTCTTTTAATTTTACCTTTTATGCAGATGTCTTATGCTGATGATAAAGAGAAAAAAGACCCTAGAGTTGGAGAACAACCTACTACTAGCTCATCGGCTATTAATGATTCATCACGAGGAACTCCAGAAGAATGCGTTAAGAGAAGACAAAGTGGATGTTAATTTAGATCTCAATTTAACATAATGGGCGTTATGCGAAATCACTCTTAATTATTTTAATTAAATCAAATACTTATATATTTTGCATGACGCAAAAAATCACCAAAAAGCCGATTTTGAAACAAGT
>NZ_JBPKBJ010000106.1:0-8963 GCF_051390655.1 Acinetobacter sp. P1(2025) | reverse complement strand
TCTTTACTTTTTCATATTTCATGTACTCATGATAGTAGAACATGACTTTTTAATGTGGATAAAAAACAAACAAAACGTTGATCGTTTTTTGATTTTTGCAAGAAGTCTATTGAATGTAATGCTCTTGTCGCTATTTTTTGTAAATGAGCCTTTTGAACATCTAAAGTTATTACCAGCATAAATGCCATAATAAATATTTTCTGCAAACTCAGTGCCAATCAATGCAATATTGTCATTCTCTTGAGATAAACTAATGATTGGTTCATAAATTGACTCAATAGATTCTGCTTTGGTGTAGTCTATTTTTTCTTTACCTTGGGTGGATGTTCCATTACTACTACCATCACTTCCACCCCCACAAGCTGTTAGTAATATTATGCTGCTATAAAATATTGTTGTGAAAAGTTTATTTTTCATTTTAACCCTTAATAAAATAATGAAGTAAGTAGAATAATCTGTATATTATTTTAATTACTTCACTATAGAAAGTATTTTATTAAAGGAAATTGATATTATTCAGGTGGGGTCATACCAAATTGCAAATAAGCAATATTCGTTGCTATACGCCCGCGAGCAGTGCGCATAACATAACCTTGTTGGATTAAGTAAGGTTCAATAACATCCTCTAGTGTGCCGCTATCTTCAGCCATTGCGGCTGCTAATGCTTCAACACCAGTAGGTCTGCCTTCAAAGCGTTCAAGCAACATACTGATATAACGACGATCTAAAGTATCTAAACCTGCTTTATCGACATTTAGCATGTCTAGAGCACGTTGAGCCATTTCTTGAGTTACTTCACCTGTGCCTTTCACTTGAGCGTAATCGCGTACACGGCGTAATAGTCGATTGGCGATACGTGGAGTACCTCGGGCACGTCTTGCAATTTCAGTTGAACCTTCTCTAGTAATTGGAACATCCATGAGGTTTGCTGAACGCGTTACAATATGCGTAAGATCTTCAACAGAGTAAAACTCCAGACGTTGTACAATTCCAAAACGATCACGTAGTGGGGAAGTGAGTAGACCAGCACGTGTTGTTGCTGCGACTAATGTAAATGGCGGTAAATCTAGTTTAATAGAGCGAGCTGCTGGACCCTCACCAATCATGATATCCAGTTGATAATCTTCCATCGCTGGATATAGGATTTCTTCAATCACTGGCGAAAGACGATGGATTTCATCTATGAATAAAACATCACCTTCTTCTAAGTTGGTCAGCATCGCAGCTAAATCACCAGCCCGCTCTAATACAGGACCAGACGTAGACTTTAGATTTCCACCCATTTCGCGAGCAATAATGTTGGCGAGCGTGGTTTTACCTAAACCTGGGGGTCCAAAAATTAGCGTATGATCCAGTGCTTCACCACGCCCACGAGCAGCACCAATGAAAATTTCCATTTGCTCGCGAACCACGGGCTGACCAATATAGTCAGCAAGTGATGTCGGACGAATTGCGCGATCAAAATGATCTTCAGGTTTTTCAATTCCACTAATGAGGCGATCTTGCATAATATTACTTCATCATCGATTTAAGAGCTGCGCGGATAATATCGGCAGATTCTGTATAGTCAGCTTTGACAGCTGCCACAGCTTTTTGTGCTTCAATAGGTTTATAGCCAAGCGATTGTAAAGCAGCCTCAGCCTCAGCAACAGGTGAGTTTGACATGAATTGAATTTGAGAGGAGGTTGTTTGTGAAGTGCTATTCGCTGACTGTGAAAGTGCTTTAAAACGATCACGTAATTCAATCATTAAACGTTCAGCCGTTTTTTTACCAACCCCAGGCACTTTAATCAGTGTATTGATATCATCGTGTTCAATGGTGTGAATTAATAATTCAACACTTAACGTAGATAAAATCCCTAATGCCATTTTGGGTCCTACACCGTTTACTTTGAGTAGGGTGCGGAAAATGATTTTTTCTTGTGCTTCACTGAAGCCATATAATTGTTGAGCATCTTCACGAACGACTAAATGTGTCCATAACGTTACTTTTTGTCCTTTTTGTAATTGGCAAAATGTTGAAAGCGGTGTATCGATTTCATAACCAACCCCATTTACATTAAGTAATACAGTAGGGGCTTCTAAGGCAAACACTTCGCCAATTAAACATCCGATCATAGAAAATTTTTCACTATTTATTTGAAAAGATTTAAACCAAAGTCATTTAAGAAAATAGAGTTTGCATATTCTTTTAAAAGAAGCCAACTTTATTCCCTTGTAGCTCTTGCGCCAAGCTATAAGCCTGATGGTCTGAGAACTTACTAATAATATCTAAGACTTGCATAATATTATTGTAATGGTTGTTTTGAAAATTTGCGCCTGAATGTTGCAAAATCGACATCAAACGTTGTTCTTTAAAGCTTAATGTTTTATGCGGCATGGTCAAAGGCACAAAAGCATCTAAAATAGTTTGTAAGCTTTGATGCGCAATAATTTCTAAACCGGATTTTTGAGGATGTTCAAAAATACGATCACGTGCAAGATTTTTCGCAGTTTGAATCCCTGCTTCAATATCAGGTGAGCAATATTGTAAAAGGCTACCTTTGAGTTGACCTGTGATGATTTCATAGTGGTGTTTTGCAAAAGCCGTCGTGACTTCATCGACTAATCGTTTCATTACACGACCACGTAAGGCTGCAATTTTTTGTTGCCAAGTGGTATGTGGTAAATGAAGCTCTTCAGGGAGACCAAAATCTGCGATCAAGTTGAGGAAGATAGGTTCAACTTCCTCATAACTCAACATATTAAGAATGATGCCGTCTTCCAAATCAATCAGTGCATAACAAATATCATCAGCAGCTTCTAATAAATAAGTTAGAGGGTGACGACAATAGTGATATTCACCCAGTCTAATTAAGCCAAGCTGCTCAGCAAGCTGTTTTAAAATTTCTTTTTCTGATTGATAGCAACCAAATTTTGCTCTTTGATGGGATGGGGTATCGCCTTGTTGGTCGATGGTTTTTGATAACCAAGGATACTTTAAATAGGCACCCAGTGTTGCGCAGGTCAGACGCATACCACCATCATCAGGATGGTAGTCAATACGACTCAATAAACGAAGACCTTGCGCATTACCTTCAAATTGACGAACGTCTGCTTCTTCTTCTGGGGTGAGTTTGGTCAGAAAGTCACGATGTGAGGCATCATCAAACCATTCACGTATCGCATATTCACCTGCATGACCAAAAGGGGGATTACCAATATCGTGAGCTAGACATGCCGCTTGAATAATCGCACCGACATCAGCAGGTGAAATCCACATGGGTAATTCATCTTTGATCTTTTCTGCGGCGAGCATACCAAGCGAGCGACCAATACAAGATACTTCGAGTGAATGAGTCAATCTTGTATGAATACCATCGTGCTGAGTCAGCGGGTGAACTTGAGTTTTTCTATTCAGTTGTCGAAAACTTTGGGAAAATATAATTCTATCGTAATCTTTATGAAACGGGCTTCTAGCCAATTCTGTGCTACTTTTTTTACTACCTAAGCGAATTGCAGAGAGCAATTCCAACCAACGCATTTGTTCCATTCATCATTATTCACTATGAGTTCAAGATCATGATGCCAAAAAAAGGATTAAAGCACTAGAGTAGGGCGACATAAGTTGTCTTGAATAAGTATGTCGTCGCATATAGTTTTGTATTTCATCATTTAAGTTAAGTCATTTGAATTTTTAGGGGGAAACATGAATAAAAATATTGCACTTATGGTCTGCGTATTATTATCAGCTTGTAATCAGGTAGAGCCATCTGAATCATTAGAAGTGAAACAGAAGCAAACATCCTCTGATCAAGTTAAGCAAAAAACGATAGATCAGCCAAAGAAAACAGCGGTTGTCTTAGCTACATTTGCTTATCAAGAAGTCAAGGATCAGCGCCTAGATCAACAATGTATTTGGACAGATGACGCAAATGCAGCGGCAAAACAATATTGGAGTATTCAACCCAATATTGAATTGAATGGGCATTCTCGTTTTAGCAAAGACGATGTTGCTTTATCTGCTGTGGTATTGGTGAAACCCATCAAAAATTGTTCTGAGTTTTATAAAACAGCTCAAACTGCATTTGCCTATGCTATTAATAATGATCGAGATTGGGTCAATAGCCTTCCAATACAATCAAATCAACTAATCCAAAACACAGATGAAACAGTTTCAATTGATTTAAATCACAATGGCAAACCTGAGCAAAGTTATGTCTGTTTAAACAGTGAAAGTATGGATGTGTTCTTTAAAGAAGCGATTCAGGATAAAAGCTTTATCCATGCACATGTGCAGCTTTCATATAGTGTTGAGGGTGGTGTGGACGACACTCTTGCTTGTAATGACTCATTCTTTTCTAAGCTCGGTATAATAAGAAAAGAAGACCCGCAAACTGGAAATGTGATCTACATATCAAAGTAAACGAATTGTTACGAATATACTAAACCCATAAAGCGATAAGAAATTAAGTGATTTGGGATAGAAAACTCTGATTTTTAAGATGGATATGGCTAGCTGAAAGAAGGCTTTCACAGTAGAATATGCGCTCTCTCATAAGTCACATTGCGGTAGGTTCGTTAGACCCACCCGTGGAGCCAAAGTCAACATGTTTATCGTGGCCGGTGCATCAGCACATTCTTCTTTTAAGAAAGCTCAACTCTTAAACCGTTTAGCGTCAATGAGTTCTGTTCAATCTTTTGACAGCCAGTGGGTTTATTTGTTTGATCAAGCGCTCAACGAGCAGCAACATCAATCGGCATTACAACTTTTAAACGATGGTCAATCTTTCGAACTTCGCCAAGCTGCAAGTGATGAAATCCAAATTTTAGTAACTCCACGTGTTGGCACAATCTCTCCGTGGTCGTCTAAAGCAACTGATATTTTCCAAAACTGTAATACACCAGTACACCGTCTAGAACGTGGTCTTTTATTCACGTTAAAAGGTGTCAATGAAATTACGAATGAAGTTAAACAAGTACTTCATGACCGTATGACGGAAACAGTTTTTGCTCAAATTGAAGATGCAAAAGCTTTATTCTCAGAAACTGCTCCGAAGCCACTCAACTCAATTGATATCTTGGGTCAAGGTAAAGAAGCATTAGTTAAAGCGAATAATGAGTTCGGCTTTGCTTTATCTGAGCAAGAAATTGATTACTTAACCGAAGCATTTACTAAGCTGGGTCGTAATCCAAATGACATCGAGTTAATGATGTTTGCTCAGGCGAACTCTGAACACTGTCGTCATAAAATCTTTGGTTCTGAATGGACAATTGATGGTGAAAAACAACCATTATCATTGTTCCAAATGATTAAGAATACTTATAAAGAATCTCCAACAGATGTATTGTCGGCGTATAAAGACAATGCCTCTGTGATCGTGGGTTATGACACGATGCGTTTTTATCCAAAAGCGGATGAAAATGGTCACTTTGTTTATAAATATAAGAGCCAAGCCGCTCATATTTTAATGAAGGTTGAAACGCATAACCACCCAACAGCAATTTCTCCATTTGCTGGTGCTGCAACTGGCTCAGGTGGCGAAATCCGTGATGAAGGTGCAACAGGTCGTGGTGGTAAACCAAAAGCAGGTTTAACAGGCTTTACGGTTTCTAACTTGAATATCCCTGGTTTCGAGCAGCCTTGGGAAGAAAACTACGGTAAGCCTTCACGTATGGCATCGCCATTACAAATCATGATTGAAGGTCCATTGGGTGGTGCGGCGTTTAACAACGAGTTTGGTCGTCCTGCATTGAATGGTTATTTCCGTACCTTCGAACAGAATGTGAATGGTGAGGTTAAAGGCTTCCATAAACCAATTATGATCGCTGGTGGTTACGGTAACATTCGTCCTGACCACGTTGAAAAAGATGCGATTCAACCAGGTGACTTGCTTATTGTATTGGGTGGTCCTGCCATGTTAATCGGTCTTGGTGGTGGTGCTGCATCATCTGTAGACAGCGGTACCATGGGTGAGAGCTTAGACTTTGCTTCAGTACAACGTGAAAACCCAGAAATGGAACGCCGTTGCCAAGAAGTCATTGATACATGCTGGCGCTTAGAAGACTTTAACCCAATCGTGTCTGTACATGACGTGGGTGCTGGTGGTCTATCCAATGCGATGCCTGAACTAGTGAATGATCACGAGTTAGGTGCTGTATTGAACCTTCGTAAGATTCCATCTTTAGAGCCAGGCATGAGCCCGATGGAAATCTGGTCAAATGAAGCGCAAGAACGTTATGTGTTAGCGATTCGTCCAGAATCTTTAGAACAGTTTGAAGAAATTTGTGCACGTGAGCGTTGTCCGTTTGCAGTACTTGGTGAAGCGACAGAAGCACGTCATCTGACTGTTGAAGATCCGTTATTTGAAAACAATGCAGTCGATATCCCAATGCAAGTCATGTTGGGTGGTACGCCACGTATGCAACGTTCATATGAAACGATTGAACGTAAAGGTAACGACTTTGATGCATCAAAAGTTGATTTGAAAGATGCGATTTTCCGCGTATTGAAAAATCCAACTGTTGCGTCTAAATCATTCCTGATCACAATTGGTGACCGCTCGATTACAGGTATGGTTGCACGTGATCAAATGGTTGGCCGTTGGCAGGTGCCTGTTGCAGATGCAGCGGTAACGACAACAAGCTTGCAAGGCTTCACGGGTGAAGCAATGGCAATGGGTGAGCGTCCACCAGTTGCTTTGTTAAATCCAGCCGCATCAGCGCGTTTAGCGGTTGCGGAAGCAATTACCAATATTGCGTGTGCCAACATCGAACAAATCAGCGATATCAAACTTTCTGCAAACTGGATGGCTGCTGCTGGTCAAAAAGGTGAAGATCAAGCCTTGTTTGAAGGTGTGAAAGCGATTGGTATGGAAATGTGTCCTGCATTGGGTATCGCTATTCCTGTCGGTAAAGACTCACTTTCAATGCGTACCACTTGGAATGATGGTGAAGATAAAGCCGTAACTTCTCCAATGACAGGCGTAATCACTGCGTTTGCACCAGTTTTAGATGTACGTAAAACATTAACACCTGAACTGAAGAACTTAGCAGACTCAGTGCTTGTACGTATCGATTTATCTAAAGGTCAATTCCGTTTAGGTGGTTCGATCCTTGCGCAAGTATATAAAGCAATCGGTTCTGTTACCCCTGATGTTGATAGTTTTGATGACTTCAAAGCATTCTTTGCCTTGATTCAAGACTGGAACAATCGTGGTGTGATCAAAGCTTACCATGACATCGGTGATGGTGGTCTATTGGCAACTGTTGCTGAAATGATGTTCGCATCGCGTTTAGGTGTTGCTCTAGAAAATCAATCAACTGAAAGCTTATTTGCTGAAGAAATTGGTGCAGTACTTCAAATTACAGCGGCTGATTGGGCACAGTTAGAAGTTGAAGTTGCAGCATCTAGCTTGAAAGATACAATTGCTGTTGTTGGTCGTGTGAATACAACTGATCAACTCGTTGTAAATGGTTTAACGCTTGAGCGTGCTGAATTACAACAAGCTTGGGCTGAAGTATCACATCAGATCCAGCGTTTACGTGACAACGTTGAAACAGCTGATCAAGAATTTGCTTTAATTGCAGATAAGAACCACAAAGGTTTAATTGCACAACCAACATATGACTTAAATGAGCCAGTTGAAGCGCCGTTTATCAATACACGTCGTCCAAATATGGCAATTTTGCGTGAGCAAGGTGTAAATGGTCATGTGGAAATGGCGGCAGCCTTTGACAAAGTAGGCTTCAATACTATCGACGTACACATGAGTGATTTACTTGCAGGCCGTGTGAGCTTAAGCGACTTTGAAGGTTTAGTTGCATGTGGCGGCTTCTCATACGGTGACGTGATGGGTGCTGGTGGTGGCTGGGCGAAATCAGTATTGTTCAATGCGAAACTACGTGATCAGTTCGAACAATTCTTCCATCGTGAAAATACATTCAGCTTAGGCGTATGTAACGGCTGTCAAATGATGTCACAACTTGCTCCGCTGATTCCTGGTGCAGAGCATTGGGGACGTTTCCACCGTAACATGTCAGAAGTATTTGAAGCGCGTGCAGTGAATGTTCGTGTAGAGAAATCGGTTTCTGTGTTGCTTGAAGATATGCAAGGTTCGATTTTACCAATCGCAGTTGCGCATGGTGAAGGTCGTTTGGTTGCAACTGAACAGCAACTTGCTGCTTTAAATGCTGAGAACCAAGTGATCTTGCGTTATGTGGATAGCTTGGGTAATCCAACTCAGCACTATCCATTGAACCCGAATGGTTCACCTGAAGCGATTACAGGACAAACTTCTAAAGATGGTCGCGCAACAGTAATGATGCCACACCCAGAGCGTAACTTCCGTGCTTTACAACATTCTTGGAAGCCTGAAGATTGGGCTGAAGATGGTGCTTGGTTGCGTATGTTCCGCAACGCACGTAAATTCATTGGTTAATATGTAATAAAAAATAAGCCACCGTCAGGTGGCTTATTTTATTCTTGGATTCAATATAAAATAATGATGAATGAACAAGAACAATCAAATCAAAAAGAATATGCTAAAACTGATTTATTACGTGCCTGAATCACACCTTGAATTAACCAAAAAAGCTATCTTTGAAGCTGGTGCTGGCGGTATTGGCAATTATGAACATTGTGCTTGGCAAGTGAAAGGAATAGGGCAATTTAAACCTATTAAAGGTGCAAATCCATTTTTAGGGCAGTTGGATGAACTGGAACAACTTGAAGAGTGGCGTGTAGAAACCATTGTGCCTGAAGATAAAGCCAGTGTTGTGGCAAAGGTATTAAAGGCAAGCCATCCTTATGAAGAGCCTGCCTTTGAGTTTATTCAGATATTAGATATTGAATAACTTTTGAAAAAATAAATGGTAATCCTCCCATAAATAACCGAAGTTAAAAGTAGAGGTTAAGCAGCCATTAGAGGTGGCTTTCCTTTGTTAGCTTGATGTGGTCTTTCATGGTTGTAATGCCACAACCA
>NZ_JBPKBJ010000105.1:0-9007 GCF_051390655.1 Acinetobacter sp. P1(2025) | reverse complement strand
GATGTCTGGTGATTTGTAGTCATAAATTTTAGTCCCCACTTGTTTTTAAGTGGGGACTAAATTAAGGCTTATAGGATGAATTCATAAGGTGTGTTCAGCGGACGCTTACGTTTTACTTTGGACAAGTGGCATTAATTTAAAGTCACCTGTCGCTGGTACAGGAGTACCTTTAATGATTTCACCATTTTGCTGTGCATAAACGGTTGCACCTGCTTGAGCAAGGCTTGGGCTGACGAAGCCACTGATGGTTCCACTCACAACTTGTGGTGTTGCTGTGACAACTGGTTTCAGGTTGTATGAACCATTTCCACGTTTCACAATAGATTGGCATGCATCAAAATCTAAAACAAGATCAACTAGTGTGTCTGGCTTTACATCAAATGATCCCACGACTTTATAGCCACTCTGAGCCGCGCTCGGTGTCGTCAATGCTAGCTCGGTACCTCCTGTAGGAACAACAGAGTTAGCCCATTTTGATCCTTGATTTTGATCCAGAACTAAACGGATTTGTGTATAGCGCCCAGCTGGAAGAGGGGTCTGTCCTAAAGTTGTGAGAGCACCATTGGTCAGTGTAAGTAAATCTATTTTTTTAGGATTAGCTAGTTTTACTGAATACCAGCCTGCATCGCTATCTTTTGCTGTACTACTGCTATGTACTTTTACCTCTTTGACAGTGACATAGACGTGATCCATTCCACAAGCAGGGTTATCGGTTAGGCTGACATTGAGCGTGCCTGTATTGTTTGAATTATTATCAGCGCTGCTTCCACCACCACATGCAACTAAGCCTAAAGAAGTTATAGCAACCAAGCTAATCAATTGAATATTCTTCATGAATAGGTCCTTTCATCCGAGAATAGTATGTAAAATTGTTTTCGGAATATAAAAGATTTTGTCAAAATACTATGTTGTATAATTATAAATAATTGTTTTTATTGATTAAATTGGTGTGAGCTAGTTTCTGTTTTATACATAAAGATAGTTGTAGATCATGATTAGATATCATTTTAGATGAAGTAATCACAAATCCCAACTTCACAGATATTAACTTCATGAATAGGCATAAAAAAACCTCATCATATGATGAGGTTTTTTAGAATTTGGTGGGTCGTCCGCGACTCGAACGCGGGACCAACGGATTAAAAGTCCGCTGCTCTACCAACTGAGCTAACGACCCTGAGTGAGGATAAGTAAAATAACCTTTACTTAGACCTTAGAGAAAATCTATAATTTTTCTAAGTTAAACCTCTTACAGGCGTTTGTAAAATACATTTTACAAACTATCAAAACATTAAGTGGTGGGTCGTCCGCGACTCGAACGCGGGACCAACGGATTAAAAGTCCGCTGCTCTACCAACTGAGCTAACGACCCTAAGCAAGCGATTAAACATGCTTCGCAAGTAAAACTAATCAGTTCTAAGTGCGTCTTCGTTTTGATGTTGCGTATTCTAGCAACTTATTCAGCTAACACAAGAGGAAATTTAAAAACATCTGCATGATTGTTTATAAAAAGCACGATTTCCTCTTGTTTAGCTAAAAAATAAACTAGAAACGGTATTGATATGCCTGAATATTCTCAAAGATTTCAGTATTTACATCACAGTAGCTCGTTGCGCCTGGTAATAAAACCAACAAGCGTTCATCTGTTTTGCTTGGGTCAAATGCATCTTCTTTCAGCTTATTCTTTTGATACTTAAAGGTACCTGTTGTTTCAACTTTGGCTTGTACACGTAAGAACACCGGAATCGCATAAGCTGGTAAGCATTTCTTGAATACACTGACCATTTCCGTAAGGTCATTATCATTCAGTTCAGCGCCATCGGTTAAAGTGATAGCAGCCATACCTGCACGACCATTGGTGTTTGGAATTTCTACACCATAAACAACAGCTTCAGCGATCTTTTCGTATTCAGAAACCATGTTTTCAACTTCAGTCGTTGAAACGTTCTCACCTTTCCAACGGAAAGTATCACCCAAACGATCTACAAACTGTGCATGACGGAAGCCAATATCACGTACTAAATCACCAGTGTTGAAATACGAATCACCTTTAGTAAAGACATCTTTCAAGATAACTGATTTGTTTTTCTCAGGATCAGTATAACCATCGAAAGGTGAACGGCTAGTAATCTTACCTACGAGTAAGCCGACTTGACCTGTTTTGACTTTCTTGCAATAACCTTTGCTGTCACGTACTAGTTCGTTTTTCTCTTTGTCGTATTCAACAATTGCATATGGTGTAGGAGAAAAGCCAACTGTATTGTCAAAGTTGAAAATATTGCTGAAGCCAACGTTACCTTCACTTGATGCATAAAGCTCGAGGACTTCTTGAACACCAAAGCGCTCTTTGAATTTGCCCCAAATATTTGGTCGCATACCGTTACCAATCATTTTGGTAACACGGTGAGCACGGTCAAGTTCTGTAATTGGTGCATCCATGAGGTAACGACATAATTCACCGACATAACCGATCGCTGACGCATTAAATTTCTGAACATCTTTCCAGAATGCACTCGTCGAGTATTTACGACGAACAGCTAAAGTTGCGCTACCAGCAATCACACCACACCAGCACACAACGACGCCAGTTGCATGATAGAGCGGTAAAGTGACATACATTACGTCATCTTTACCTAAATTTAGAATATGACCATATGTACCATAAGCAAGTGTCCAACGGCTATGCGTGAAGATTACTGCTTTAGGTAAGCCTGTCGTGCCAGATGTATAGATATAGAATAATCCATCTTTACCAGTCACAGTGTGTGTGGTTGATGGATTGAATTTAGGGAATTGATCAATTTGTTGAGCAAGATTGACATAGCCTTTAGGTGCTACGCCTGCATTTTGACGAGTTTCTTGATCTGCAAACCAATGGAAACGATCTTGAGCAACAGTTAAATCTTGGCGAATTTCGTCTATCGCAGCTCGTACTTCTTCGCCAGCAATCACCGCGATAGGATTAACTAAGTTAATACTGTGTGCTAGAACTTTGCCGACCTGTGATGTATTTACAAGTGCAATCGTTACGCCAATTTTAGCTAAAGCAACAATAGTGGCAATTAATTCAGGACGGTTTTCAACCATCACTGCAATTACATCACCTTTTTTTGCCCCAAGCGACAAGTAGTAATGTGCAATTTGGTTTGCCCATTCGTTTAAAGCACTGTAGCTATAACGTTGATCTTCAAATAACAGGGCGATTCCTTGCGGATTACGCTTAACTGCTTTTTCAAAGGCAATTCCTAAGCCTGCTGGGGAAGTAGGCGTCCGCAAATAAGCCTGTTTAAGACCATTGAGGATATGAGGTACTTTTGTGATGAAGTTGGGAAGGCGAGTTGCGACATCACTAAGGGTAATAATATCGGTCTGTGTAGTTTGGCTCATATCAATCCTGTTTATTTTTCGATCAATCCAAAAAATGGCTATCTGTTGGAACACAACCATTAACATCATTGTTGTTAATGCTGTTTTTTAATGGGAAGTTCCTAGAGCAATCAACCTAATCTGACAAAATAACAAAAAAGCCTAGTCATCGAAATGACTAGGCTTGTGCTTATTGTGTGCAATTTAGCAAATTATTCATTGCCAGCAGTTGCTTTTTTCGGTGGACGACCACGAGGGCGACGAGGGCGACTAGATTTATCTTTCTCTAGTTTCGCAGCTTCATCTTCCGCTTCAGTCTCATCACCTTCAACAACAGTCTCTACTTTTTCTTCGGCTACAGCGACTTCAACGGTTTCTGTTTCAGTTGCTTCTAGTTGAAGAACAGTGGTTTGTGCTTCTTCAATTGCTTCTGCAGCAGTTTCTTGAGCATCTTGCACTTCTGTTGCCGTTGTGAGCTCGAGAGGTTGCTGCTCAGGAATTGCATCAACTGGCTCTGAAGTAGAAGTTGCTGGTTCAGCTTCTTTTGCTTCAACTGGCGTCTCTGCGGTAGTTGCTGGTTGAGCTACTGAAGCGTTCGCTGCAATATGTGCTTCTTTCGCTTGTTCCGCAGCAAGTTTGGCAAGGCGACGGCGTTCACGAGGGTCATTTGCAACGCGAGTCACAGGAGCTTCAGGTGGTGTTAAAGGTAACACTGGTGCAGGTTCTGCTTCCTGAGTTGGCTTCTGTGAAGGAAGAACAGCATCACGTGTAACAGGACGCTTTTCTTCAACCACAACAGTTTCTACTGCAATACTACTTGCGTATTGTTCAGCGAACTTTTGTAATGCACGGTTGAACGTTGTGACTAAACCAAATTGTTCAATCAAAATTGTGCAATCTTCACCATAAATATGGCGAATCAGACCACCAAGAGTATATTGCCCTAAGGTTGGTATCTGCGAGTGCACAATTTTAGGTGCTGGCTTTTGATTAGTATGCCCACCACCTTGATGCGAACGGCGACGTGAACGAGGATCGTTACTTGCACGTTTTACAAGCGCTACTTGAGTTGATGGCTCAACAACAGCAGTTTCTTCAACTTCTGGCTGTGCCGCTTGAGTTGGCTCAACTGTTTCTGCTGTCGCAATTACAGCTTTTACAGACTCAGTGTGAGGCACATCTAACGGTGCTTTTTCTGCATTAATTGCAACGATTTCACTTTGACCTTGATCAATATTTACGATCAATGCCGTGTTCATCGCTTCCGCACGTGGTGCATCAACAACGTCCACTTTTACTTGTTGTGGATTAACTGCCGCTTCAGCTGTTACTACTGGAGTTTCATTTAAAACACTTTGGTCACGATGACGGTTTGGTCGGTTCGGACGTTGTTGCTGGTTGCGATCACGACGTGGCAAAGGCGCAGACTCATTCACTGCAGTTTCTTGATGTTGCTGCTGAGCTTCTTGAGGTTGATGACGCTTTTGCTGACGTTTTTGTTCACGTTGCTCTTGGCGTTGTTCATGACGTGAAACTTGTGTCACTTCTTCATGCACTTGGTTTTGTGGTTCATGTGCATGTGAGTGTTGCTCACGTTGTTCTTTATGTTTGCGCTTCTTCTGGTTTTGATTAGGACGATGAGATTTTTCGTCTTTTTCAAATGTTTCACGTGCTTCTTGTTTTGCAGGTGCTTGTGAAATATAAGCGTTATTGCTTGCAGGGGCAGGTGTTTCTACAGCTGCAGGAGCAGGGATATTCACTTGTCCAAACTGACCACGACTTACTGCGCCGTTATTTATCATTTGCTCAATCGCAGCAGCAGCATTTTGTGCAGAACGAGATTGATCAGTAGTTTGAGCTTGTTTTTGAACAAATAAGTTCTCTAACCAAGCACAAGGGCTTGCTGATTTCTGTACAGTGGCTTGAGCTGGTTTTGCTTGCGCAGCTTGAGCTTGATGGGCTTTCTTTTGTGGTGCTGTTGCATTTTGTGCAGGAGCAGCTGGATGGCTGTGATCTGCTTCTTCTAAATGCCAATCAGAAGACTCATAACCAAGTTCTTTTTCACTTGAACGAGTTGCTTCAGTACGTTCATAGCTAGATGGGGCAAAGCCATCTGGATTGAACTGGATTTGATAATGTGGTGTTTCCAAGTGCGGGTGAGGCAACACAGTGACACGTACATTTGAAGTTTGTTCAAGATAAACCAGGCTGTGACGCTTTTCATTCAATAAGAACGCAGCGATTTCAACAGGTACTTCAACTTGAACTTCACCTTGGCGTTCACGTAAAGCAATTTCTTCAACTTTACGCATAATCGAAAGTGAAAGTGAACGTAAGTCACGAACCATTCCTGTGCCATGACAGCGTGGGCACACATAACCTGTCGCTTCTTCTAAAGAAGGACGTAAGCGCTGACGGCTCATTTCCATCAGACCAAAACGTGAAAGTTGACCGAACTGAATACGTGCACGATCGCTTTGTGTCGCTTCACGTAATTTCGCTTCAACCATACGTTGGTTGCGATCTTTGGTCATGTCGATGAAATCGATCACAACTAAACCGCCAATATCACGTAAGCGAAGTTGACGTGCAATTTCTTCAGCTGCTTCTAAATTGGTATTTAATGCAGTTTCTTCAACATCGTGACCACGCGTTGATTTCGCTGAGTTAATATCAATTGAAACTAAAGCTTCAGTTTGATCAATCACAATTGAACCACCTGAAGGAAGTTTTACTTCACGTTCATAAGCGGTTTGGATTTGACTTTCAATCCCGAAGTGAGCAAATAAAGGCTCATTCAAGGTATAAGTTTTTAACTTATCAAGCTGACGTGGCATTACTGCTTTAACAAAGTTATACGCTTCGTTATATGCCTGCTCGCTATCAATCAAGATTTCTGCAACGTCATCACGTAAGTAATCACGAATAGCACGCGTCACTACACCAGCTTCTTGGTGAACAAGCATTGGTGATGGACCTGAACTTGCAGAGCTTTGAATTTGAGCCCAAAGATCCAACAAATGTTGTAAATCCAGTTGAAGTTCTTCTTGGGTGCGACCGATACCTGCGGTACGAACAATCACGCTCATGCCACGAGGTACATTTAGAGAAGATAAAATTTCTTTTAGCTCTTCACGCACAGAACCTGAAATTTGACGGCTGATACCACCACCTTTCGGGTTGTTTGGCATAAGAACTAAATAACGACCTGCAAGAGAAATAAAGGTAGATAGGGCAGCACCTTTGTTGCCACGCTCTTCTTTCTCAACTTGAACGAGTAGTTCAGTACCTTCAGTGATCAGTTCACGAATGTTAGAAGTTTGACGAGGATCTGCTTTGAAATACGAGTTTGCAATCTCTCGCATTGAAAGGAAACCTTGACGCTGAGCACCATACTCGACGAAAACCGCTTCTAAAGATGGTTCAACGCGAGTGACGTGACCTTTGTAGATGTTTGATTTTTTTTGTTCACGAGTACGGTTTTCTAAATCGAAATCGTAAAGGCGATTACCAGTGATAAGTGCAACGCGAACTTCTTCGGCGTGGGTTGCATTAATCAACATACGTTTCATGGGTGTGACACCTAATAGTGATGCACACAAACAACAAGCTCAATACTTTTGAGCAAACATCAAATTGACGCGATCAAGACTCAGAGGCTACTTTTATTTGCGAAGCTCTGAAACCACTGACTGTAAATTTCCAGTTTGGGCTTTGATACGGTTGTTTCGATGTTGGCAATACTGCTTCTATCTTTGGTCTGTTGATATTTCATCTCTGTCTTGCATCTGAGAAATATGGTAAGACCCCGACATAATCAAAGTTTCCTGTACGCTTCACTGGCGGGTGAGCGGTGCATTGGATGGTGACTTTCACTGTCATTAAGCATTGAAGTCGATCCATCTGGAAGTCTTGATACGGAATGATCATCGTATCACTGCTTAGCAGTTCCAATGCATCAACGCTTTAGCCTGAATGCGACATCAGGGAGCAAATTGTCTGATGTGGATCAGTTTACGTTTAATAACCAACAAATTGCTGGCGACATATTTTTTCTGAGCAAACTGCATGTGCTGATGCACAATTAAACGCAACAGTTTGTCATTTTGCCGATATAATAAGCCTTCGGCGTCGGCATAATTCTTTAGGACCTATCCGAGTTGTTGGTGAGGATCTCATCGATTTAAAATTTTATCTAAATAAAATTTCTGATTTGATGCTCACTTACGGTGGTATCCGTGCGCTGAATATATCAAACCTTGCGGCATCTGCCTATGGGCTAAGTTTAGGTTTCTTGTGAAATAACTTAGCTAAATGATCATTTTTTAATCGTATTTAGCAAATCTTGGATGAATCGAACGTATGAATTCTACACAACAATGGCAAAGTGTCACTTGGTTTGACGTGGATGAGCATCAAGAAGGGCAGCGAATCGATAATTTTTTATTTACCCGATTAAAAGGTGTTCCTAAAAGTCGAATCTATCGTTTGATTCGTGAAGGACAGGTTCGGGTCAACAAAAAAAGAATAAAAGCAGAAACACGATTGAGTATTGGTGACCAAATTCGAGTTGCGCCGATTCGTTATGAACAAAAAGATGAAACCGATGCACCCGTGAGTGATGGTGTAGCGCAAAGTTTACTCGGTCGAGTGGTTTACGAAGATGAAGGCTTATTAGTGGTGAATAAACCATCTGGTATTGCCGTTCATGGTGGTAGCGGGGTTGCATATGGCTTGATTGAAGCCATGCGTGCTGCGACAGGCAAAAAATATTTAGAATTGATTCATCGTATTGACCGTGATACCTCAGGTCTAGTGATGATTAGTAAGAAGCGAAGTACCCTCAAGTTACTTCAGGACTTATTGCGTGAGCATAAGATTAAGAAGACCTATGCAGCAATCGTCAAAGGGCAAGTGAGTTTGGATCAACAATTGATTGATGCACCTTTACTTCGTTATGAACTTGCGAATGGTGAGCGACGTGTCCGTGTCACTAAAGAAGGTAAACCTAGTAAGACAGAATGGAAGGTGATTGAGCGATTTAAAGCCGCAACATTAGTCCACGCTTCACCCTTATCAGGTCGTACGCATCAAATTCGTGTACATGGTCTAAGTATCGGGCATCCTTTGATTGGGGATGATAAATATGGTCACAATACAGCTTATACAGGTCCTGAAGCACGCCGTTTATGCTTGCATGCAATGCGCTTAGATATTCCGAACTACCCAACCATCGAAGCACCAATGCCTGAAGATATGCAACAGGTGATTAATGAGTTGAGAAAGCAAAAATGAGTCAGAATGTTGAATTAGTCATTTTTGATTGGGATGGGACGTTGTTTGACTCGGTTGGGCAAATCGTGGCAAGTCTGCAATACGCAGCACAGCAGTTTGAACAACCGCTTACCGATGATGCTGCAAAGAGTATCATTGGTTTAGGCTTACCTGAAGTCATGCAAATTTTATTTCCACAGGTACCGCATTTACAGCAAGATATTTTGCAATGCTATGCAGATCATTATGTTGCCAACGGCTTTGTTGCACAAACCTATCTGTAAAGGCTTTTTCAGCGATATAATTTTCAAATGAAGAAGCCTACACACAAAATCTACCGCACAACCAATTGGCCCGCATATAACCG
>NZ_JBPKBJ010000104.1:0-9726 GCF_051390655.1 Acinetobacter sp. P1(2025) | reverse complement strand
ATATTTGTTTAAGATGAGATGTAACTCATTGAAATGTGCCATCATATTCGTCGTCAGAAAACAAGTATTATGCCATTATTTCAATGAGTTATATTTTTTTGTCGTGTACAAAGGACCTATCTAAACAATTTAAATTATTTTAATACTGAGCCAGTCACAGCATTACCAAATTTAAATTTATCCGAAGATGCTTTATTGGTTGATCATGAACCAACATCGAAACAACACGGTTGGCTATATTACAGTCTTTGGGGGATCGGTAATATTGTCCTCATTTTGGTTTTCGCTTTTCAAATCTTATGGTTTAACCCAAAGCTTATGCATGAAAGCCCTGCTTTAAACCGTATCTTTAACTATGCATGTGGTGTTTTGACTTGCAAAACACTTGATGAACAATATAAATATCTAAGTTTTGAGAAAGTTAAAGTTAAACGCTACAGTAAAAACGAAACAATGTTTTCGGGTGTGCTGATCAATCATCATAAAGATAGTGTCTTGATTCCTTCGATTAGACTCATCCTTAAAGACAAAGGTGAGACCGTTACGGATATCACACTCAAACCCCAAGACTATTTAGTAGACAGTCTAAAGCCGATTCAACGCATCCCTTCAAACAGCCCATTTAAATTCGAATTTACGGTTGAAAAAAGCAAAAATAGCTTCGACAACTATAGTTTAGAAATTGTACAGCCCTAAAAGCATAAAAAAGTGACAAAAAAATAAAAAAAAGTGCAGTTAATTTGCTCACTTTTTCGCAGACAGTGGTATGATACGCGCCAAGAATGCTTTGACCTACTTACTCCTCGTTATTTATAAACAATAAAATCGTTAAACGAACTGTGCTTTAATCCTATAAGCGCATTGTTGGTTTTTTTGTTTTTGAAAGTAGGCTGTAACAAATATTTAACTATTGTTACGCTTATTTTTTACACAATTCGAGGATTTGTGGCAAGCTAATAGTCCTTTTGTTTTAGAGTCACTGTTTTAGGATCTAAAACAGGGCTCAGTAATTTAGACCACATTTATATATCACTTTACCCAAGTGATATTTGATTTTTCGGATTAACACGCATGAATAGCAAATCTCCTATTTTTACGGCTCAATCTGATGTCGCTCTTCGTATCCATGTAGATCGCGCAGTTCGTCATTATTTTGCACAGTTGCAAGGTGAGCAACCATCTCAAGTATATGACATGGTTTTAGCAGAAATGGAGAAACCTCTTTTATCTGTGGTCTTAGAATATACTCGTGGCAATCAAACTCGTGCTGCCGAGATTTTAGGCCTTAACCGTGGTACTTTGCGTAAAAAGTTAAAAGCTCACGGTTTAATGAGTGAATAATTGATAAAATGCTCACGTTCTCGTGGGCATTTTTTTATGCTTAATTGTTTTAATCTGTAGACTTCAAACTGTTGACCAAAATCATGACTATCAAACGTGCTTTAATCTCTGTTTCCGACAAAACTGGAATCGTTGAATTCGCTCAAAACCTTGCTGCTCTAGGGGTAGAGATCTTATCTACTGGCGGTACTTATAAGTTGCTTAAAGACAACAACATCGCTGTCGTAGAAGTTTCTGAGCATACAGGTTTCCCTGAAATGATGGATGGTCGTGTAAAAACACTACATCCTAAAATTCATGGTGGTATTTTAGCTCGTCGTGGTCTGGACGAAGCTGTAATGCAAGAACACAACATCGATCCGATTGATTTGGTGATTGTAAACCTTTATCCATTTGCAGCTACAGTTGCAAAACCAAACTGCTCACTTGCAGATGCGATTGAAAATATCGATATCGGCGGTCCAACTATGGTTCGCGCCGCTGCGAAAAACCATGCTTCAGTTGGTATCATTGTGAATGCATCTGACTATGATGATGTAATTGCAGAGTTAAAGACAAATGGAGCTCTTTCTTACGAGACTCGTTTTGATTTAGCAGTTAAAGCATTTGAACATACTGCTCAATATGATGGCATGATCGCATCTTATCTAGGAGCACGTGTTGGTAAAGCTGAGGGTGAAGCAGATTTATTCCCTCGCACATTCAATACGCAGTTAAATAAAGCACAAGATTTACGTTATGGTGAAAATCCACACCAAAATGCAGCGTTCTATGTTGAAGCAAATGCTAAAGAAGCATCTGTTTCAACTGCAAAGCAATTACAAGGTAAAGAACTTTCTTATAACAACATCGCTGATACTGATGCTGCACTTGAATGCGTAAAATCATTCGCTAAACCAGCTTGTGTCATCGTTAAACATGCAAACCCATGTGGTGTTGCTGTTTCTTTAGATGGCATTAAGGCAGCTTATGATCTTGCATATGCTACAGATCCAGAATCAGCATTCGGTGGCATCATCGCATTTAACCGTGAATTAGATGTAGAGACTGCTCAAGCGATTGTTGATCGTCAGTTCGTTGAAGTGATTATTGCTCCAAGCATCGCAGAAGGTGTACTTGAAGTCACTGGTGCCAAGAAAAATGTCCGTGTCATGGTTTGCGGTGAGCTTCCAGCGATTGATGCACGTGCGCCGCAACTTGATTATAAACGTGTCAATGGTGGTTTGTTAGTTCAAGATCAAGACTTAGGCATGATCACTAAAGATGATCTTAAAGTTGTGACTAAACGAGCGCCAACTGAACAAGAAATTGATGACATGATTTTTGCTTGGAAAGTTGCAAAATATGTGAAATCAAACGCAATTGTTTATGCCAAAAACCGTCAAACCATTGGTGTAGGTGCAGGTCAAATGAGCCGCGTGAACTCTGCTCGTATTGCTGCGATCAAAGCTGAACATGCAGGTTTAATTGTTGAAGGTGCAGTTATGGCATCAGATGCATTCTTCCCATTCCGTGATGGTATTGATAACGCTGCAAAAGCTGGTATCAAATGTATCATCCAACCTGGTGGTTCTATGCGCGACGAAGAAACGATTGCTGCAGCAGATGAAGCTGGTATTGCAATGGTCTTCACTGGTATGCGCCACTTCCGTCACTAATAGATTTAAAAAATCCCTCTTGCGATGTTTTAGTTGCATCTCAAGGGGGAATTTTCTATTTTTAGTGGATGTACTTGAGATACTTAAAAAGGAAATAAATTAATAATGAATATTTTAGTTTTGGGTAGCGGTGGCCGTGAACATGCACTTGCATGGAAAATCGCACAAGATGCACAAGTGACTAAAGTTTTTGTTGCGCCAGGCAATGCTGGTACTGCAACTGAAGACAAATGTGAAAACGTTGAACTTGATATTTTAGATAATCCAGCAATTATTGCTTTTGCCAAAGCAAATGATGTTGCTTTAGTGATCGTAGGACCTGAAGCTCCATTAGTAAACGGTGTTGTGGATGCAGCACGCGAAGCTGGTCTAAAAATTTGGGGTCCAACTCAATACGCAGCTCAGCTTGAAGGTTCAAAAGCATTCGCTAAACATTTCTTAAAACGTCATAACATTCCAACTGCTTTTTATGATGTATTTACTGAAGTGGATGCTGCTAAGGCTTATGTCGAGCAGAATGGCGCCCCTATTGTAATTAAAGCTGATGGTTTAGCCGCTGGTAAAGGCGTTATCGTTGCGATGACTAACCAAGAAGCTTTTGATGCCATTGATGATATGTTAGCGGGCAACAAATTCGGTGATGCTGGATCACGTGTTGTGATTGAACAATTCCTCGAAGGTGAAGAAGCAAGCTTCATTTGCATGATCGATGGTAAAAACATTTTACCGATGGCAACTTCACAAGACCATAAGCGTATTTTTGAAGGTGACCAAGGTCCAAATACGGGTGGTATGGGTGCGTACTCTCCTGCTCCAGTTGTTACACCGGAAGTATTTGAACGCGTAATGAACGAAGTTATGCGTCCTACTGTTGATGGTATGGCAGCAGATGGTCATGTTTATACTGGTTTCCTGTATGCTGGTTTGATGATTGATGAACAAGGTCAACCACGTGTGATCGAGTTTAACTGTCGTTTTGGTGATCCTGAAACTCAACCAATCATGATGCGTTTAAAATCATCTTTAGTTGATTTGGTTGAAGCTGGTATTGCTGGTAACTTACCAAGTGAAGCCGAATGGGATGATCGCAAATCAATCGGCATTGTACTTGCAGCTGAAGGATATCCTGAAACTGTACGCAAAGGTGATGTGATATCAGGTATTGGTCAATCTCCAGAAGATACAAAAATTTTCCATGCAGGTACTGCAACGACTGAAGATGGTCATGTGATTACTGCAGGCGGTCGCGTGCTTTGCGTGACTGCGCTTGGAGACACCGTTCTAGAAGCTCAAATCAATGCACTAGAAGTATGTGGTCAAGTGACATTTACAGGTATGCAGTATCGTAGTGATATTGGTTATCGCGCAATTGCACGTGAAAAAGCAGAATAAGCTTTGGTTAATTAACTAAAGCCTTCTTCGGAAGGCTTTTTTATTCTTTAATTAGCATAAAAATCATTTCCTTATTCATTATTTAAATATTAAATTCAGAAAAATATATATCACTAATTCAATAAAATCTGACATTTCCACCATTAGAAAAAACTACAAAAGTATCATTTATTTACTTTTACCAAAATTAAACTATTTTTCTAATAATCATATATTTATACCCACAAGTACAAAATAGAACACTATAACAGAACCCAAATTATTGTTATGATTGCCAAAATTTTCGGCGAGTACTTTTAGTTTTATACATATTCTTTTATATATGAATAAGAATATGAAATTTAACTAGAAAAGTATCAGCTAATCTCGATTTGATATGAAAATTATTGAACCAGTATGCTTAAGTCAAATCCTTAAGATCAACGTTCTTGATTTTCTGTTGTTGCAAATAATCCGATCAGTCGCCTGTTCATAACACTAAATTTTGAACCGACTCACCTCTTTGTAACAAGAACCCTATAGCTCTTAAGTAATGCATTAGCGGATTATTTACTAAGCATTATTCCGATTAGGATTTACACATGAAAAAGCTAATTAGTCTTTTTTTAAGTGTGTCTGTGTTATTACTTGCAGCGTGCAGTAAACAACCTGACACCAAAGCAGAACAAAAAAATGAAGCGGGTGGATTACAAACCGTTGTAATGGCATCAACAGGTTCAGATGCAGATATTTGGCGTTTCATTGCGACCTTGCCAGAAACTAAAGCTGCTGGTATCAAGCTTGAAGTGAAAAACTTTACAGACTATGTAGCAATGAATACAGCTGTAGCAAATAAAGAAGTTGATGTAAATGCATTCCAATCATATGCTTACCTTGTTGCTTTTAATGCTTCAAATCAAGATAAGATTGCACCAGTTTCAACGACGTACTTAGAGCCTATGGGCATCTACTCAAGCAAAGTCAAAAAGGTCGAAGAGTTTACTGAAGGTGCTTCAATCGCAATTCCAAACGATGCAGCAAACGAAGCTCGTGCGTTATTGTTATTACAAAGTGCTGGTTTGATCAAATTAAAATCTGACTTTGATCCAGCAAAAGGCACACCAAGCGATATTATCGAAAATACGAAAAAACTCGATATTAAACCAATTCAAATGGCAACTGCTGTACGTGTTAAAGATGAAGTTGATGCGATTGTATTGGGGAATACCCTTGCAATGGAAGGCGGTTTAAATGTTCTAAAAGATTCTATCTTTTATGAACCGATTGACCAAAGCACGAAGCTGAATGTCAACATTTTAGCTGTAGCTGATTCAAGAAAAAATGATCCTGTATTACAAAAGCTTGGTACTCTTTATCACACTGAAGCGGTGAAAAAATATGTTCAAGAATATTTTGCTGGTACGAAAGTTGACGTGAATAAACCTGTTAGTTATCTCACAGAAACAAATTCGTAATATAATCTGTATAGGAAACAGGCAAATCACTTTGCCTGTTTTTTTTCATTTTTGCTTAGTATTGACGATATGATCCAATTTAAAAATATTTCAAAGCATTACCAGCTAAAAGGTCAAACGATCAACGCTCTGGATCAAATTAATTTAGAGATTCCAGAAGGCAGTATATTTGGCATTATTGGGTATAGTGGTGCGGGGAAAAGTACGCTAATACGTTTGATTAATCTGCTTGAACGCCCTACTCAAGGTCAAGTCATTATCAATCAGACTGATTTTACGGCTTTAGATGCCCGTAGCCTTCGTCAAGAACGTGCAAATATTGGCATGATCTTCCAGCATTTCAATTTATTACAGACCAAGACGGTATCTGAAAATATCGAGATGCCACTAAAATTACTGGGTCATAGCAAAGTTGAACGTGAAAAGCGTTTGAATGAGCTGTTAGACTTTATTGATCTAAAACATAAGAAAGATGCATATCCAGATGAGTTGTCTGGCGGTCAAAAGCAACGCGTGGGTATTGCACGTGCACTGGCCAATCATCCTAAAATCCTGCTTTGTGATGAGGCAACTTCCGCTCTAGATCCTCAAACCACAAAATCTGTACTAGCATTATTAAAGAAGATTAATAAAGAGCAGAATATTACGATTGTTATGGTGACCCATGAAATGGATGTAATTGAATCTGTTTGCGATTATGTTGCGGTCATGGAAGCGGGCAAAGTGATTGAAACTGGTCCAACTTTAGATATTTTCAGTCAGCCTCAACATCCCACAACCAAAACCTTTATTCAAACTGTTTTACAACAGCAATTGCCGATTAATATTTTAGATAATTTAGAACACCAAAATCACAATAGTATCTATAGCTTGCAATTTCTCGGCACGTCAGCCCAAGAAACTGTTATTCAAGCCGTCATTAAAAAATTTGATATCAGCTTAAATATTCTTTTTGCAAACATGACTGAAATTAATGGCACTGTAATCGGACAAATGTTTATTCAACTTTTGGGCGATCAACTCATCATTCAGGAAGCAATCAAATTTCTTGAGGGTCAAGGTGTAAAAGTTGAGCAATCAGGAGTCAGTCAATGAGAGATTTAATTGTACAGTGGCTCACCGAAGTGACAGCTCCTTTTTGGAAAAGTGCTTTAACTATCGACCAATTCGTTACAGCATTGCAAGAAACATTTCAAATGGTTTTCTTCGCTTTATTGTTCGGCTGCATTTGGGGATTCATTCAAGGCATAACTTTAGTTGTTACGCGTACAGGTGGTATTTTACAGAATAAAGCAATTTACTATGCCATAAACCCCATCGTAAACGCACTCCGCTCTTTGCCCTTTATTATATTACTGATTGCTGTTATCCCATTGACTAAACTATTAGTCGGTACATCAATTGGGACATGGGCTGCGATTGTGCCTCTAACGATTTATGTAGGACCATATTTAGGTCGTCTCATCGAAACATCTTTACTTGAAGTTAACGAAGGGATTGTTGAATCTGCACAAGCAATGGGAGCTTCGCCTTGGCAAATTATTTTCAAGTTTATCATTCCTGAAGCACGTAGCTCTCTTATCCTAAACTTAACCACTGGCACAATTTCTTTAATTGGCGCAACGGCGATGGCTGGTGCAGTTGGTGCAGGCGGTATTGGTGATTTAGCGATTTCATACGGTTATCAACGCTTTGATACTAGTGTGGTCATCTTAACCGTGATCGTGCTATTGCTTTTAGTTCAATTCGTTCAATCTTTTGGTGACTGGTTAGCTAAACTTCGATAAGTTAAAACATCAAAAAAACTCTCAAAATAATCTTAGTTTATTTTGAGAGTTTTTTATTTACATAGGATAGTAAATCTCATTTGCAGCCTTGAAAGTATTTACATGTAATGGTACCAAATCCTCTAATTGTTGATATCCACCAGCCAAAACGAACAAAATTGGGATTTTCATTTTTTTTGCCATATCAAAAACCAAATAGTCTCGAGCATATAACAATTCTGTCGTAAACCATTTAGACCCATACTTATCATGTTGATGACAATCCATCCCTGCTTGATAAATAATTAAGTCTGCTTCCCAACGAGAAGCGTATTGAAATGCCTCATATACAGCTTCACGATATAAATCAAAATTCCCTTGTTTAGGATGTATATAGCGCGTCAGACTACGCTCACCAGCTTTACAACCAAATCGAATCCCAAAAATTCCAAAATTCACAAGATTACTCAGGCGGTTAGTAAAAATGGCAGTACCATCACCACCGTGTTGGTCACAATCCAAAATAAAAATGCGCTTTTCTGGATATTGTTTTGCCACCAATGCTAGACCATTAAAAGTACAATATGCAGCACCCGACTCATAACTAGCATGATGAAAACCTTGGGCGATATTGGCTGCCACACCCTCTTTAAAAGCGATCTCAGCAGCAACCAACTGTCCTGCTTGTACTGACAAAATTGCATCACGCAATTGTTCATTCCACGGTTTAAATCCTTGGATAGTTGCGAAAGAACTTTCACCTGTTACAAAGGCGTCAACAAACTGAGGGTTGTGTAACTTTTTTAAAATCTCAACATCTATTATTCCAGGATCAACAAATTCTACCATTTGTTGGTGGTGCAAGACCTCCGCCACAGCTGAAAGCTTCTCCATACTGTTGGTATGTGTCTTTGCGTAATATCGAGGTGAATAACAAGCTTTTAGCATGGATGCTCTACGCATAACTGATCTCGAGCAATTTCCATCAATTGACTCAATTCAGTTGAATCAGGTCTAAATAGCCCGTTATCGACTTGTTGCTTGAAATGATAACCAAAAGCACGCGCTCGATTTTGAGGTGATACAGCTAATGTCGTCAGTCTTAAAAACCAAAAACCATTCATCTGAGAGATCGGAATCACATAGCCTTTATATTGTTTATTTTTTGATTTCTCTAAGTTCTCTATCTCATATTGTGCAGAAAACAGACTCCCTGCTGGTAAACGTACACCATTCATGATCAAAGGAACTAAACTGATACAGGAATGATTATCACCCATATTCATTTTTTCCATCATTATCGGTTGATCATGTTCATCTACAAAAATATTTATCTCGCCTTGTCGAAGAAGTCGATGATGTGCAATTCTTAAAAAAAACTTCTCCGCCATAGGACAGGAACCTACTTTAGGCTTCTCGGTCAGCGCAAGACATTCGATCATATCTAAGACTGTTGAATCTTGTGGAAGAATAATATCTGCAAGTAACTGACATATCAGTATACTTTCTTCTAACTCTGCATATTGATGTAGTGTTCTTAATTTCGATTGAAAATCATATTCTTGTTGTAGGTTTTGGGTGAATGTTTCTTGGGGATTCAAACGAGTTAAAGACTCAATCACTTGTGGATTTTGATCCAAATTACGCCATGTAGATAACTCCAAACCATATGACGAAGATTGATTTAAAATATTTCTCAGCGCTTTGGTATCGTAGTCATCAAAAATGCGTAAGTCTTGAAAGCCAATTAAATCACGTGGTTGTGAAACAAACTCAGCTATTACCCGTGTGGCTTGTGTATAGCCACATCCCCGTCTTTCAGTTTGATGACTGAAATGTTCATTCAACATTTCAGTGAGTTTTGCTGATAAGGGATGCAAATATTTTTTAAAAATAGTGACAACTTCATGATCAACTAATTCAGACATAATCCCTCCTCATTCTTCTTATATCCCACAAGCACCACTTCATCCCTTTCATATATTCATAATTATTTATTTAGATAGGACTTACGCATTGACGGATTCAAAAAAGTATTAAAATAGTTTATAAAGTATCTGTGATCAGACGAACTAAACATGCTTCTACAGCAACTTGTACATTACCCATTTATAT
>NZ_JBPKBJ010000103.1:0-9855 GCF_051390655.1 Acinetobacter sp. P1(2025) | reverse complement strand
GTGCTGAAAAGGCTGCCGACGCATAAAGCGACCCAAATAGAAGAATTACTGCCACATCGCTGGAAATCCAACTCAAATTAAAAAATAGGCATGGGGTTCAGCGGACGCTTACAGTAAAACTAATGGCAACTATGACATTGTTATAACCGCTCCTGGATATGCAACTGCAGTGATTAAATCAGTTCCAGTCACCGCTGAACAAACCACCACCATTTCTACTCAAGCATTACCGATTAATACAAATGTAGCAACACACTATCGTGTTAGTGGAACAGCGACTCCAAGCAGCGACTTAATTAAAGTCAATGCAAAACAAACTAGTGGTGGTACGACTTATACAGTAAATACCATCAATGCGACTTTAGACACTGGTGCCTATAGCTTATCCTTAAGTACAGGTGCACCTTATTTAGGTCCATACACAGGTACATTGCCAATCGTATTAACTCCTGATAATACCGTAAATGGACAATACACTATCAGTGCGACTGATACAGTAAAAGCAACGACTCAAAATGCTCCTGTTACGATTTCAACGATGGATGTAAACAACATTAACTTTAATTTTTAATATTTGTGCTCCCTTTAGCGATGCTTGTCAAAGGGAGTTTTTGTTCTTATAAGAATGATTCTAAGACTGAATTTAAAAAAATATGCCCCTGCTCAGTACAAGCAATTTTACTTGTATCATCAAGCAATAATTTTTTCTGACGTAATTTACTCAATGGTGTTTGCAGGTGATTTAAATCTAAACCAGTTCTTTGCTGATAAAGCTCAGCAGCAACACCTTCATTCAAACGTAAAGCATTCATCATAAACTCAAAAGGTAGCTCATCAGCCTCGATACGTTTCATTTGTAGATGTTCGGCAGGAACTTTAGCAAGATAATCTTTTGGTAAACGCGTTTTTTGGAAACGGTATACTCCATCAGGTCTTGTGACCTTGCCATGTGCACCAGCACCAATCGCCAAATAATCCCCAAATTGCCAGTAATTCAAATTATGGGCAGATGGCTTTTCTTTTCTCCATGCTGACACCTCGTAATTAATAAAACCATTCGCAATTAAATATGCTTCACCCAGTTCTTGAATCTGCTCCAAAATCTCATCTTGCGGTAAAGCAGGTTGCGTTCGAAAGAAAACCGTATTCGGCTCAATCGTAAGTTGATACCAACTGATATGCGTTGCACCATGCTCCACAGCCAACTTAAGATCTGTTAGAGCTTTTTCGACAGTTTGCGAGGGTAAACCATGCATAAGGTCTACATTGACGCGCTCAAAGCCTGCTTGACGAGCCTGCTGAATTGCATCCATAGCATTGTACGCGGAATGGATACGCCCTAAGCGTTGTAAGTGCTCTGTATCAAAGCTTTGCACACCAATCGAAAGGCGATTGATCCCAACTGAAAGATAATCCGCAAAAGGATCATGCTCTACCGTTCCAGGGTTTGCTTCTAAGGTAATCTCACAATCATCTGAGAAACTTAAACGTGCTTTAAGCTGGTCAAAAAGCCACTGATAGCCTTGAGCAGAAATCAATGATGGCGTTCCACCACCAATGAACACACTATGAATTAATCTTCCCTGCGCCATTTCAACTTGTGTTTCAAAGTCGGCGACTAATGCTGTTAAATACTGCTGTTCCAAATCCATCGAGAGTTGACCATCAGGCACAGCATGTGAATTGAAGTCACAGTAAGGACACTTACGCACACACCAAGGCATATGGATATACAAGGAAAGTGGGATATTAATTGGATTTAACAGACTCAAAGTAGAAGCTCAATGACAGAACATCGCTATTTTAACATGACTCTTACAGAGTCTGTTGCTGGTTCTGTAGACACGGCTTATCATCCTGTAAGTATTCAGTTAGACTGAGATAACGAAGAACAATTACATTGAGATGATGATGAAAATTTCTAGCCAATTGCTACTCTTTCTGCCTTTAGCCTTTGGAGTAGGAATTGCAATGGCATTTCAAACTGCAATAAATTCACAATTGAGAGAACATTTAAGCTCTCCCCTTCAAGCAGCATTTCTTTCGTTTCTCATCGGTACTGCTGTTTTAGCGGCACTCGTCTATTTTCAGGATGCATCTAAACCAAATTTACATGAACTTTCAAGCATTCCATGGTATTTATGGATTGGTGGATTTCTCGGTGTTTATGCGATTAGCATGAGTATTTATACTGCTCCAAAATTAGGTTTTCTCACATTTTCAGGATTAGTTATTTTTGGTCAGATCGCTATTTCAATGCTGCTCGATCATTTTGGCTGGTTAGGTACAGATAAAGCACCTATCAACTGGCAGCGTTTACTCGGTGGTATCATTATTTTTATTGGCGTTTTACTCACTTTACAGCGCTAACGTTTCTTCCGTTTTTAATAAATAAGAGTATTTTTTGTGTTACAAGCAACCAGCAAGCGCTATGAATTAAAACAACTGTTTCACTTGATGCTACCAATACTAATCACTCAGTTTGCCCAAGCTGGATTAGGCTTGATTGATACAATTATGGCAGGTCATCTTTCTGCTGGCGATCTTGCTGCAATTGCTGTGGGTGTGGGTCTGTGGATTCCTATCATGCTGTTGTTTGCTGGGATTATGATTGCGACCACACCACTCGTCGCTGAAGCACGTGGTGCTAAAACACCTGAAAAAATTCCGACTATCGCACGTCAATCTTTATGGGTAGCATTGATTCTAGGTGTCGTTGCAATGTTTATTTTGCAATGTATGCCACTTTTGTTGCCTTACTTTGGCGTACCAGAGCATCTCCTCCCGAAAGCCAACCTATTCCTACATGCGATTGGTTTTGGTATGCCTGCTGTAATGATGTATGCAGCTTTACGTAGCTATTCAGAAGCGCTTGGACATCCTCGCCCAGTCACAGTAATCAGTTTATTGGCACTCTTAGTACTGATTCCACTGAACTTCATTTTCATGTATGGCTTTGGGCCAATACCAGCTTTAGGCAGTGCTGGATGTGGCTTTGCGACAGCGATTCTACAATGGTTAATGTTCATTACACTTGCAATATACATTTCTAAAGCGCGTGCATATAAACAAGCTCCTATTTTTACGCAATGGGAAAGAATAGATCCAACTTGGGTTAAACGAATTTTAAAACTTGGCTTTCCAATTGGCTTAGCGGTTTTCTTTGAGGTTAGTATTTTTAGCACAGGTGCGTTGGTATTAGGACCACTGGGAGAAAATGCGATTGCAGCACATCAAATTGCAATTTCAGTCACATCTCAGTTATTTATGATTCCTTTATCCTTAGCGATTGCCTTAACAATTCGGGTCGGAATGTATTATGGGGAAAAGAATTGGCAAGCTATGCGCCAAGCACAGAAAGTAGGATTGATGAGTGCGACATTCTTTGCATTGTGCACCATGCTTCTGATTGCCTCTGCTCGACCATATATCGTTGCAATCTACACCAATGATATAGATGTGATCCCCATGGCGATGTATCTGCTATGGTTTGCAATGGCATACCAATTAATGGATGCATGGCAAGTAAGCGCTGCAGGCTGCCTCCGTGGTATGCAAGACACGCAAGCCCCTATGTGGATTACACTGATGGCATACTGGGTGATTGCTTTCCCAATCGGTTTGTATTTAGCTCGTTATACAATTTGGGGGGTTGCAGGTGTTTGGCTAGGTTTGATTATTGGCTTAACGATTGCTTGTGTATTATTGATTGGTCGTCTGTATTTAAACAATCAACGCTTAGAGAAAACACTATAAAGAATATTCGTTTCTAACGTATTCATGGTATGGAAAGCTCTAACAACTGAGCTTTCCATTTATTATCGACCTACTCATAAATAATGACTTACATCACTTAACATTTTCTTATAGGCAATTTAAGTTTTGTACCCTATGATCAAGATACTCCTTTGAGATAAAACAATTGAGGTCTAACGAATATGGCAAAGCATGCGAGTTCTTCCGGTAAACGCTTTTTAAAACTGGCAGGCATGACCGCAAGTATTGCAAGCAAAAGCGTGGCTAACTCTATTCGAAATCTCACTGCCGATGAAGAACAAAAAAATGCAGCACGTAGCCAACTTTTCCAAGATATCGGAATTCAAATCGCTGATACACTTGGAGAAATGAAAGGTGCTGTAATGAAGGTCGGACAGATTGCCTCTCAATACAAAGATATTTTTCCACCAGAAGTCGCCAAAGCGATTGCTAAGTTACAACGCCAAGCCCCTGCCATGCCTTTTGCTGCGATCCAGCAGCAAGTCGAAAAAGAGTTAGGCAAACCCTTAAACCAAATTTTTAGCACTTTCGAAACCGAACCATTTGCAGCAGCATCCATCGGTCAAGTGCATCGTGCTATTTTGCCGAATGGGCAAGCAGTGGTAGTCAAAGTACAATATCCTGGTGTCGATCAAGCTTGTGAAAGCGATTTAAAACAGGTCCGCCTTGCTTTACGTTTAATGGGCGTATTAAAAATTGATAAAAAACTTCAAGATCAACTTTTTAAAGAAATCCAAGACAGTCTATCAGCTGAATTGAACTATGAAATTGAAGCCCAGAATCTAGAAGTATTTAAAACCTTCCATGAAAAACTCGATCAACAAGTGATTATACCTACCGTCTATAAAGACTATTCATCTCGCCGTGTACTCACACTCAGTTATGAAAAAGGTGAATCAATCGAAACGGCGAGTACGTGGTCTGTCGAAACACGCAATCAAATTGGTCGTCGAATCGTACGCGCGCTCGGACAAGAAATTTTCTTTTTAAGACGATTTCATTGCGATCCACACCCAGGTAACTTTGCATTTAGAGAAGATGGTAGCGTAATTATTTACGATTATGGCAGTGTAAAAACCTTATCGCCTGAAATCGTTCAACATTTTAAATCTCTCGTCAATGCTGCTCGACAAGAGAATATTGCTCAAGTTGAAGACTTATTAGTCGAATTAAAGGCATTGGCTGAAAAAGAAAAGTTCCCTGACGAACTTTATAGTCAATGGATTGAAATTTTATTACGTCCGCTCAGTACACATTATGATTTTGCAGAAAACACTTCACATCACGATGGCATGCGCCTAGTGAAAAAATCTTTAAAATATTGGGATGTATTTAAACCTTCTCCCGATACATTGATGGTGAATCGTACGGTATCTGGACATTATTGGAATCTCATTCATCTCAAAGTGCATGACAATCTGAACGACTTATTTGAAGAACTCGTGCCTAGTTAAATTTCTTAAAACTTAGTGCCCCTTACTTAATCGCAAGACGAAAATCTATATGTCATTTCAAAGCAAAACTTGAAATACTCAAAATTGACTTCATATATTGTTATGTTATAACATTTCCATATAATTTTAGGAGTCTTAAAAGTGCGTAAAGATATTCACCCTGCTTACCAACAAGTACTATTTCACGATACCAATGCCGATGCTTACTTCTTGATTGGTAGCACGATCCAAACCAAACAGACTAAAGAATATCAAGGTCAAGTTTACCCTTATGTGACTCTAGATATTTCAAGCGCATCACATCCGTTTTATACAGGCGAAGTACGTCAAGCAAGCAACGAAGGTCGTGTTGCGAGCTTCAATAAACGATTTGGTCGTTTTAGTCGTAAAGCTTAATCTTATTTTAAGTTTGACGCTGTACATTAGAAGCATTCGAAGTCTAAGGTTATATCTCCTCCACTTAGACTTCTTTTTTTATGTCAAAAATTTGTCATCCATCTCGCAGTGATGATTGTCCAATCACACCATATTCAACAGCCTGCTTGACATAAAATAGAGAAATCGCTTTATCTTCAAGAAATTTAAACAACGCTGTAGCCTGTTCATCATTCACGGCGAATTGAATTTGAACAGGCTGATCAGCCAACTCAAAAAATCCTGCAGAATGAATTTGCCCGCGATGATCCATACCATGTGTTGCATTTATGACTGTTGCACCTCCCAACTTCATTTGTTGGGCAACAGACAATAACCATTCAACAATCGGTTGACCTTGGTACATTCGACTGCGTTCAGCATAAAAGGTAATTAAGAATCCATTCATAAGTTCTCTCCCGAACTACGCAGCACTCAACCACTGATGCAAGCTCATGCCAATCAAAGTAAAGACGAGTGAACCAATCACGTGAATAACAATCGCAGCAACAGCATAGCTCAGTTTGCCTTGTTGCAATAATGCAATGATCTCTGCTGAAAAGGTTGAAAAAGTCGTTAATGCACCACAAAACCCTGTGATCACAAATAACTTATAATTTGGACTAAGTGCGCTTTGTGAAAAATATGAAATTGCAAATCCAATAATAAAACCACCAATAAAATTTACGGTGACTGTACCCAATGGAATCGCTGGAAAAATAGGATTGAGCTTTAAACCAATCAACCAACGTAGCCAAGCACCTAAGATTGATCCTAATGCAATTGAGATAAGTGGATAGTACATGATTTACTCCAAACTCAGATTTGGAGACAGTAATGCATTAAACATAGCGAGTACTTTTGCCATCTGCGGACTCCAGAAGATAAACAGAGCGCGCATAAACCTACGCTCCCTGTACAGGACAACGTAGGCATCATTAGCCAGTTTGGCGGTTTGTAAAAGGAGGAATGCCATCTCCTTCATCCTAAAATAACATAGATTTTGAACAACTCAACCTATGTTTTTTTCCTGTGTATAACGCTTCAGTTATCCACAATCTGATGTTCAATTTAATATTTTTTCATTCAAGACGTAAAAATCTAGAGCAGGAATTACAAAAGCAAAAACATCTGCATCAGCGTCTATTTGAAACTGCTTTAGCAGTTCAGGGGGGCTTAAAGCAAGCACTTCTGCGGCTTGAATTTGCTCGAAGCAGACTGGCATTTGAATATCACCTTGCGACATTCGTTGGGGTTGATCAACCCACTCTGCCCATGCATGATCTTGATCAACTAGAAAATGCACAGCATCCGCCCATGAATCAAATAAACTCTGCCATGTTGCAGGTAAATTTTTTTCCTGTCGTATACCGACATGGCTCTTAAAAGAATAATCTTGATCTACATAAACCTCCGTCCGAATAGCCTGCTGTTTAGAATCAAATTCATGCTCGAACTTTGCAGCATATTGGGCAGGCATTACATCGCTTGCGAGACGACCACCAACAACATACAAAGCATGGTCAATCAAAACCTGTTCAAAAATGACTGTTTTAGGTGCCGTATCATTGAGATAAAAACGCCAGTTACTTTGTCGGGGAGAAGGCATCCAACGTCGAAATGGACCAAGAAAACGAAAGCCAAAATGATGATGTTGGTAACTGAGAATGGTAAAAACTGTTTTGCCCTGCCTTTCCCACAAATGAACCCGCTCAGGATAGCGTTCTCGAACCTGCTCGATATCGACTAACCATGATAAATACACAATATGGCTAACCTGACTTTCAAATCGTATAAAGGGTAATAGATGCATGAAAAAGCGACGCACAGTCAATATAAATTGACAGCTAAGCAGCAAGCTAAAATAACGGAGGAAAGGCTTGTGTTTAGGTACTTTAAAATGATGTCGATTCATTATTATTTATACATTTGATTTATCTTTTACAGCATAAACAGCTTGCCCTATTCGGTCTAGTTTCCACAGCATCAAACATCAACTTTCTTGATTCGATGGTATGATGCTCTCATTCATTTTATGCACATGGAATTTTAAAATGGCTCAAACCTTATTGGCACAACTGAAAGATGGTTCTGCAAAATTTGCTGATGTTATTGCCTTTATTGAAGCACGTTATCAACACACACCTACGGCTTTTCAAAATGGCGCTCAATTTAATGCTGCAACTGAAAACCAAGGAAGTGCAAAAGTCTTTAGTTTTGCTAAATTAGAAGGTTTAAACCAAGCAGATACTTTAAGTTTATTTGCGGAGCACTATGCATCTGTGCTCGCAACACCTGAAGGAACAGATCACCAAAATATTCGTCAGTTTATGCAAAATGGCTGGGATGGTGTGAAATTTGAAGGTCAGGCATTGTCTGTAAAATAATCTAAAAAAAGGAGGGATTAAAACCTCCTTTTTTGAATCTCGATTAAACTTGCGGTCTCGATAATTTACGCAGATCACGAGTTAAACTATAAAAATCACCACCCATTTTTCCAAGACTGTTTAATTTTTCTTGGTCTATCATCGTTCCATTCCAGACTCGATCATCTACATAAATCGCCTGAACATCGAGTAAAGCAACTTTTCCCCCAGAGGGAAGTGTACTGAACTCTAAAATTTCTCTTAAGCGACATTCGTAACGAACCAAAGAGTCTTGAACAGATAAGGGTTGTACTGAATAGCTTGGACAAGATGCAATCTCAGCATATTCAAATTCACTTTGCTCAGCAGCTAATGATGCACAAGACAAATTCAATTTCTCAAGTAGTTTTGTATCAGCGATATGTACCACACACTCTTGGGTATCAATAAGATTTCGAAGTGTGTCTTTATCCTGCCCACTTTGTGGGTTCACTTGTGAATACCATAAGATCGGCGGGTTACAACTCGCCACACTAAAAAATGAATAAGGGGCGATATTGGCGACACCATCTTTAGATAAAGTGCTGATCCATGCAATCGGTCGAGGGGTAATCCCACCGACTAAAAGTCGATACACTTCCGTTGGGCTTAACGATGCCGTCTCAAAAATCATGTTTAATCCTCAACCTATAGCGATTATGGTCGCTCAACATATTGTGGTAAATCATCTGCAATACAGTCCCACTCTGCTTTTGATGCCGCAAAAATATGCATGGTTGGTCTTTGCTGAATAGGGGTATCCAGAGTACCTATTCTTAGGCGATAAAACTCAGGTATATCAGATTTAATACTTATAATAGGTGAGCCACAATCTGCACAGAAACAACGTTGAGTCGTCTCAGTGGATTGAAATTTTTTGAGTAGATGCTCACCTTGCGTAATTTTAAAATCACTTACTTTAATTGGAGCATTTGTGGCATAAGCTGTGCCATTGGCTTTACGACAATGCTGACAATGACATTGCACAATATCTCCAATTTCGCCATGGATTTCATAACGAATACCGTTGCACAAACAACTGCCGTGATATACAGGTAAAGTTTGAGACATTGCACATTCCTTTGATGAATTTTCCATTAAAAATATAGGCTAGATATAAGCTCCATGCAAATTAGAAATGCTATTTTTAACAAACTATTTATTGTCTCAGATAGTGATTTAATCTAGGAATTCAACTCAATCTTTTGATCCAATACAGCTTGGGCACGTGCATGATCAATATCCTGTTCCCAATGAGCAATCGCAACCGTTGCCACACAGTTTCCGATCAAATTCGTACAAGCACGTACAATCCCAATAAACCAATCAACGGACAATAACAACACCAAGCCAATCGTTGGAAGACTGGGTATGACAGACAAAGTTGCAGCTAATATCACTAGTGCAGAACCTGGGATACCGTGTGCACCTTTTGAAGTCACCAAAGAAACCAATAAAATTGCAAGTAAATCATGCATCGATAAATCAATATTGCAAGCTTGGGCAATAAATATAACGCCAAGAGTTAGATAGATAGAGAATCCATCTAGATTAAAAGAATAGCCTGTCGGGATCACTAAACCCACAGTGGAATCCTTAATTCCTAGATTTTTTAACTTTTTCATTATCTGAGGCAACACTGAATCGGAGGATGCAGTTCCCAATACAATGGATAGTTCTGCTTTAAAATAATTAGGACTTACGCACTATCATTTATAGATTCTCTGTGGTAGCAGATGGTTTTTATCGAGAATAAAGTCATCAATGAAGTCTTTGATGATTGGTCTAAATAATTTCTTCTGCCA
>NZ_JBPKBJ010000102.1:0-10467 GCF_051390655.1 Acinetobacter sp. P1(2025) | reverse complement strand
ATATTTGTTTAAGATGAGATGTAACTCATTGAAATGTGTCATCATATTCGTCGTCAGAAAACAAGTATTATGCCATTATTTCAATGAGTTATCTTTTTTTGTCGTGTACAAAGCTATTTTTTATATTGACACTCTGATAAAGATGACATAATTGCTTTTATATACTCAGGAACAATTTCACCTTCATACTCAATCATTGCTAATTTATCAATGACCTTAAAAAATATTGGCCAACTGAAGAGAAACGTTTCAAGATTCGCCTCAATCTGCTCAAATATTATAGATTTTTCGATCTTATTTATGATCCTCTTATTTCCTACAATGGCTTTTCTAACTTGATCTGGTGTCAAAGTATCAATATTAAGACCCAATTCTTTATAAGCAGCAATGACAGCGCCACCTAACTGATATTTTCGATGATCTGCTGCTGTTCTTTTTTTATTGATTTCTTTTTTTTGAATCTGGCTTAAGTACAGTTCTAAATCCTTATACTCCAATTTTTGTGCTTTAAACTTTAGATAACGAGTACACATCGTTTTCAAAATATTTGTCTTTGTTGGATCTAGTTCATTGTTCTGATATCCCTGATACAACTGCACAAACTTTTCTTCATAGTCTGTACGTTTTGGATTTTCAGACAACTCATCAAACAATAGCTTTAACTTCATGTGCTCACGATAAGGTTTTAAGGCCTCTTTCACTAAGATCTGTTGAGCTTCAGACAACATTTCAAAGTCGAAATCTTCAGCCTGTAGTGCATCGACAACTTGATTTTCTAATTTAGAACGAGGATCTTTTTCTAATAAAAACTCCACGAAAGCATGTAATTCCGCTACCTGAAGTAACTGAGCTGGTCTGCCTCTTTTCTTTGCTTTTTCCTGGGTCATATCATCTGCCGCTAAATTCGCACTTGACAGTTTCTCCTGATCGGAGAAACTAGTACGCAATGGGGCGCTTCCCCCTTGACCCCCTTCAACCGGATTTTTCAGCCATCCAGGCATTCCAAATCCGGGCGGTTTTCATTCCGTTTCACTACATAAAAACCGGTCTAGAACCCAACAGAGGTAAGCATGGCCAGCTATCATTTCAGCGTCAAAAGTAAAAATAAAGGCTACGCCATTCAGCATTACCTCTACATTGCACGGCTAATGCAGTATGAGCAGGTTCGCAAAAACAGTAATGAGGTGCTGGAACATGTTGAGCCTGGCCGCTGTATGCCTTCTTTCGTTAAAGATCCAATCGAATTTTGGCATGCAGCAGATACTTATGAACGAGCGAATGCCAAGGCCTATATGGAGTATGAAATTGCCCTACCAAATGAATTCACGCCAGAACAGCGTAAAACGCTCATAGAGACGTTTTTAGACAAACATGTAGCTACCTTCAACTATCCACATTCATACGCCATACACAACGTAAAATCACGCATTAGTGGCGAAGAACAGCCCCATTGCCACCTCATGTTTTCCCTCAAAGCCGATGACGGCATTGAACGCACAGTAGAACAGTACTTTAAACGCTACAATCCTCAAGATCCGGCAAAAGGCGGTGCCAAGAAAATCCAACTCCAAAATGGTCATGATGATTATTCAGCTTTCCTGATCTATATCCGGAAACAATGGGAAAACCACCTCAATGATGCTTTAGCCGAGCACTGCCCTACTGTGACCTACCAGATTGACGGCCAAGAGATCAGCATCAAAAACCAAGTTTCTGCTGACAGCTATGAAAAGTACAATGAACTTCACGGCACGATGTATATCCCCGAACCCAAACTCGGTGTAGGAAAACAGAATGAAACGTTGGAATACCTGGCTGAAATCCAGAAAATCAGACAGCACAACCAGCAAGAAAGAGAACTAGAAGAACGCCAAAAACGCTTAGATCAACAACATGAATATTTTTATAGTGCTGAAAACAATCCATTTTCATCATTGGAAGTGATGTATTACCTGAATTATTTAGTGAAGAATCAGAAAAATAAGGAAAAACTGAAAAAAGATTTTAGTGAAATTATCAAAACCCAAGAGCCTATATTGCAACAAGAAGGCTGGAACATTCATAACATGAATCGAAAATTGAGGGATTCAGAGCATAACTCAACGCCATGCTTTGAGTTTGACGTGTATTCCCCACCAAAGAATCCATTACCCACGCAGAATAAGCCCTCTAAACTGGTTCAATCTGAACAGCAAAAGCCAAAATCTGATGATTATGATTACGGTGGTCCGGGGTTTTAAATTATCTGGATTTATTCAGGCTTTACAGAGCGAGTGTCTACGAGCGAACAGACACAATTAAAATTTTCGCCATGCTTTTTCTCTGATTACAAGTTCCCCCTTTGCTGCTAAGACGGAGGTACAGAGCATCCCGAAGGGTGCGAACAGATTCAATTTGCTTCTAGGCCGAGCGAAGCGAGCATAAAAAAATGATGAGCGAAGCGAATTCCGAGTTGCTTTTGATTTTGCTTTTTCTCAAAGTCATAACGGAATAAGCCAAAAAATTGCCCCGACGAACTGAGCTTTAGCGAAGTTCAATAGAGTTTGAGCGTAGCGAAAACCAAGGGCAATTTTTCAATTTGCTCTTTTTAATTAATTTTAAATCTTTTAAATATTTTAGGTAGGCTGAAAGCCCTTAAAAACAAGGCTTTCAGCTCTTAACTATGAGGGATTGACTACTAATTATGAGAGATTGACTACTAATTATGAGGGATTGACTACTTAACTATGAGGGATTGACTACTAACTATGAGAGAATTATAGTACTCATAATTAAGTTTTCGAAATAAAAATGATGAGTCCATCTAAAAAAGAACTAGTAGTTAAATCAAATCAAGTTATCGAGGCTTCATATCAACTCAGCTCAACAGAACAGCGTATTGTGTTAGCAGCGATTAGTAAAATTAGTCGGGCTGAAGACATTACAGATGATGAAATTTATCGCGTAACTATTGATGACTTAAAAAAACTTGGGGTTCATGAAAAAACAGCTTATAGAGATCTAAAAGATGGTGTAAACCGCTTATATGACAGATCAATTAATTTAGCCATTAATGATGAATCAATCAAAATGAGATGGATTCAATCCATACGATTTTTAGAAAGTAAAAGCGTTGTAGGAATTAGGTTTTCTAAAGAAATTTTACCTTTCATTTCTAATCTAAGTCGTGAATTCACTAAGTATTCACTATCTGACATTGCTGGTATGAGTAGTGCCTATGCTATTCGTATTTATGAGTTATTAAGCCAATACCGTTCAATAGGAAAACGGGAGATTTCCATCGAATCTCTAAGAGGTATGTTGGAGCTAGGAAAAAGATATCCATTATCTGCTGATTTAAAAAGATGGGTTATTGATACAGCTGTAGATCAAATCAATGAACATAGCCCTTTGAATGTATCTTACGAGCAAATAAAAACAGGCCGAAAAGTCACACACATTCAATTCACGTTTAAAGAAAAATCAAAAAGTATTGAGCATAAATCTGAACAGAATAATTTTTATAAATTAACCGATTCACAAATTAATATGTTTGGTAATCAGCTTTCACGCTTACATGAATTATCTCACCTGGCACAACAAGGTGAAAGTTATGATGACTTAGCTATCAAAATTAAAGATATGCTGCGAGATCCAATACAACAAAAACAACTCATTCCTCATCTTAAAAATTTAGGCTTTAAGGCATAAAGATCGACTGTGTATGTAGCGGTTGACTGTTTGTTGATGTATCTTGGTTCACATAATAGACAACCAGAATTACAAGATGAAATCACTATCTGTTATTGAGCTTTCAAACCTGTATGGAATAACTCGTCAAGCCATTTATAAGCAAGTTAATAAAGGTAATTTAAGTAAGAATAGTGATGGTAAAATTGATCTTTCCGAAGCTATTCGAGTTTTTGGTGAACCGTCTAGAAATGTGAACAGTTCACAGACAACCGAAACACGAAAGTTGTCAGAAGTTCACCTGCTAGAACAACAGGTTTACATGCTTCAAAAACAGCTTGAACAGGCGCATGAGCGTGAGCAGTTTCAACGTGAGGAATTAAAAGCCAAGAATGATCAATTACACGTTAAGGATGAACAAATTGAAGCGATACAACGATTATTAGAAGCTCCAAGAGCCTATACAACTAAGTCTATCGATCCAAAATCAGATACAGCAACAGACACTAGCTTAAAAAGTGAGTCGAACTATGATGGATTGACTACCCAAAAAAAAGAACCTCCTGTACAAACTGAGATTCAAACTCAGGCGAAAGATGACGGATTAACTACCCCGGAAAAAACAAAAAATAAGCGGATTCCGGTGCCGGATCACGTTGAACCGGAGCAGCCGAAAAGAGGCTTTTGGAGCCGTTTTTTTAGACCCTATGATTAACCACGATTGTTTAACTGATATGAACAAAGTTGTGGAACATTGATCAAATAATAGGCGTGGAACGTGAAAAATCATAAAAAAAACCCAACTTGGGGAAGATGGGCTATCAACTAGGAAATACAGCTTTGAATTATAAGGATGATTATAACGCATTTCGTATAAGGTGTATTATGTTAATTTTAGGAAAACTAATTAGTTATAACAGAGGATCTATTACGATCACTGATTTGACCAACACCTGATTTTATAAGCTTATTAAGTAACTCATTCCGCCCATTTGTCATAGACCATTTCATTTCTTCATCGGTAATAACTGTTGCAACTAAAAACTCCATTTTTCCATTTGGAAGCTGTGTACTAAGAGGTAGAGGCTTTTGTGCTTTTGTAATTAAAACATTAATTTTGTCATTAGCATTTTCACCAACTTGTATAGCTTCAATAGTCAGCCCATTATATTTTTCAACTCTTGCTAAAATACCCGCATCATTTAATAATTCAGCTTGGGCCGCCCATTGTAAAAACCAAAGTGGCCATTCTTCATTTTTTTCTCTAGTCATTAATATTAATTCATATCCATAACCTGCTGCACCAGAAGGAGTAGAGGTTGGTGATTTCGAGTTTAAAGTTGCCGAACTTGAAGTAGTTCGCCCTAAATGATCTTTCTCAACTTTTACATCAGAAACAGTTGCTTGAGCTGGCATATCAGAGTTTGTAAATCCAAAAGTAGAATACACAAAAATATTTTTACCAATTTTGTCTGCCGGAATTACATATAACCCCCCACCAGGCCATACACCAGCCATGTGGACTATTTTCAAAATATCATTAGGTAATTGACCTATATTTTTTTCATAATACTGAGTTCTAGTGTCATATACATTTTGCCAAACGTCTTCTTGATTTTGTTGGGCGCAACTTATCGTAGAAAGCGATGTTAAGCCTATAAGACCGAATAACTTATTTAATTTACTAAGCATTTAAGATTTCTTTTAGTATTTTTGGTTTTTCTATTCTATTAATCTCTATCAGCTAAAGCAAAACAATCCTATTTAACATAATGGCTGTTATACGAAATAAAAAAACTAGGCACTGGCCTAGGTCTTAATTTTAAAAAAATACATAAAAATTAAGTTTTTAGACTCGATTTTTTAACTTCGTATAACGTGTATTATGTTAATTTTAGGAACGCTACAAGATAGATTAGACTCGATTTTTTCTCTTTTTGAGATATAAATAACAAATCAACAGAAAACTAAGCCAAAATAAGTAGTCCAAGATAAAGTAGTGAAGAAGGAACTCATCTAAATCCCAAAAAATAAATAACACGCTTATATTGTTACCAGGTGAAGTGAAATCTCCATCAATTAAGAATACAAAGGGAAAACCTCCTGCAAGTCTATCTACTTCTTCCACCCTATCGACAACTATACGATTAACAGGGATATATCTCTGATAGAATAAAGATAATGATGTCAAAATAAATGATAATATATTGATATACAATGTTTTTTTCAAAAATACACTTTTTATATTTTAAGTTAAAGATACTATTACTATACCGATTTTTATAAAATTCATCCAACTATTTAACATAATGGAGCTTATACGCAATACACTTGTATATTAATATAAATATCAATCACTTAATTAAACAAGAAAACTCCAAAAATGCCCAAAAAGTCGATTTTGAAACAAGTCGGCTTTTTTATGAGCAATTTTGATACTTCTTGCCAATAATTTCGACTAAAAATTACGCTTCTCAACTTGAGTAATACAATTTTGTGATACATTATTGTATATACAAATTTGAATGTTTTTTATGGAACAGTATTTTGAATGGGATGAGGCTAAGAATCGAAAGAATCAGAAAAAGCATGATATCTCTTTCGAAACTGCAAGCCTTGTTTTCGATGATCCATTACGGATCTCAATTCAGGACAGACATACCGATGGTGAAGAACGTTGGCAAACCATTGGAAAAGTAAAAGGCGTACTAATGCTACTAGTAGCTCACACTATCTTTGATGAAGATGACTGTGAAATCATAAGAATCATTAGTGCAAGACAAGTCACGAAAGCGGAGCGAGATAAATATGAGCATGGTTAGACACTCACGCAAAGAACTGAATGAAAAATTCAGCGACAAGCAAGATGCTGAAATTGAACGCTTGCTTGCTAAAGGAATGCTTCCTGACGATCAACTAGACCTATCAGATATTCCTGAAATTAAAGACTGGAGCAATGCTGTACGCCACAATCAATTCTATCGACCAGTGAAGCAACAAACATCTATTCGTTTAGATGCTGACGTACTTGCATGGTTCAAAGCACAAGGTAAAGGTTATCAGACACGCATGAATGAAATCTTGCGGACTGCCATGCTAAAAGAATTAAAAAAACATCAGTAAAAATGGGAGCTTAGGCTCCCATTTTTGACTTCGCATAAGGTGTATTATGTTAATTTTAGGAAAACTTATAAATTTAGAAGCGTATATCCAATTAATTTTGTCTAAAAAATAGTTTCATTTCTTTAAAAAATTACTATTTAAAAAATAAAAGTGTAAACTAAAGTGTAAACCTATATTAATTTATGATTTTCTGAGCCAACTATGAAAAAATCTGATCCTATCTATTTTGCTATAGCTCAAATAAGATTTAACGAAATCAATTATGAGCATGCCGTAGGAGATTTGAAGGAGATTTTTAGATCATTTGGATATCCAGATATCAAAGAATCTAATCAAAAACAGATAGACATAACTATACAAAACGGACTACCTCTACCAACGGAAAGAGATACGAAAGTTTTATCAGCTACTAACATAAATGCTGATGAAGGTTTCATTTTTAATAATAAATCATTAACTATTCAAACAGTTAACTATTCTTCTTTTAATGATCTAAGTCAAAAATTATTAAAGATTTTTAGCAATCTACCAAAAAACATTTCATTGATTGAAAGATTAGGTTACCGAACCTTGAATGCTTTTATTCACAGAAAAGAAAATACTTTAGATTCTCAAATTTCAAATTCTGTTCTTGGATTGTATACAAGTAGTGGAAATGAGTTCCAACATAACTACAATGAAAATTTATGCATAAATAGCGATCAAGTACATGTATTATCAAGAATAATTGTACAAAATAGTGAAGTTGGATTTCCTCCAGATATTAATAGCACCTCTCTAATTAAACCTGATGTAATGGATGGTTTTAAAAACCTACATGCAATGGTAGATATCGATGCTTCTTGGACTGGTAGATCAGAAAATAACGAACTATTTTTAAAAGAACAGTTTGAAAAGCTTCACACAGGCCTAAAATCTAAATTAAATAACATTGTAAAAGAAAAATTATGAGCACATACAATATAAATCCTTACACTTCATATAGTGGATCTTTACTCGTACCTACACATTTCACATATAACGAGGATTTAGATTCTGAAGCATCTCTTTTAGTAAAACTATATGCAGTAATTTTACTCTGTAGCACAATGATGGGGGGATATATCACCCGTTATTCATCGTCTACAGCTTATCAAATCAATGATTACACTTATAGTGAGTCTGAGACACATACATCTGAAATAAAAAGTAATTTAACTGAAAAATTTCAAACTATTAAAGACGTTTTAGGCCTTACAATTATTGAACAAGCTAAATACTTTGATGTATCAAGACAAAGTATCTATAAATGGCTTCGGGGAGAAGCCCAACCTAGCAAACATAACTTGTTGCTATTAAATGAAATAGATAAGGCCGCTATGATTCTTGCTAAAAATAATTTTTCAGGCTCAATTTATGCTGAAAGAGTTATTGAAAATAGTAAGAATTTAATCGATTTAGTTAAAGAGCATAAAGATGGTGAACGATACGCATCTCTTTTAGTTGATATATTGAAAAATGAACAACAGGAAAGAGATGAGTTAAATCGTTTGTTTGGTAATGATTTAAAGAATGTAGTTTTTCATCTTTAATTTAATAGGAATAACCTTATTGTGTGTTGGCAACGTAATACTGAATGGAAACAATTTTCAATTGTTAGTAAGGATGATTTAGTCAAATTAGGGATTAACGCTCAGGACAACTCCATTGGATTAATAATTTCTCATTCTTGTGATATTGCCAACACTAATCTTCAAGCAGAGCCAACTTTAGAGCTTCTTATTGGGACCATTACTAATAAAAAATGTGATGGTTCTTTTTCAAATGGAAAAAATAATAGGACTTTACACGTACAACTAGAAACAGCGCCATTAGTATGTCTTGAAGTAAAAATGACAGCAAAGATAGCTATTGAAAAAACCCAAATAGCTGAATTAGCTCTGATTCCAGCGCCAAATTATGAAATAAATGAAACTAACCAAAGAATCATAAAACGTTGGCTAACTACTCGATATGACCGAGCAGCTTTTCCAGATACTTTTAATGACTTAATGCGCGAGCATGACATTAATAAAAAAATTAAGCGATTCTTGGATAAAAATAGTTCTAATGAAATCATAGGTTTACTCTTAAACTACAAAGAGCACTTATATGATGATCATACACAATACGAACTAACTATTTTGGTACTTTACAGTACCATTGATGATCCACAAAAGAATAAGCTTGTTGCTCAAACTGTATCAGATCAAATTAAAAAAATTTTTACACAATCTATGCCTGAAGAAAATTTCACCAACAAAGACTGCATCTTATTAAAAAATGTTTTATCAGTTTCCGATGAAACTTTGACATATAAGCAAGCTCAGTTGTTTGAACGTTGGGAACCAGGAGATGATTTAAGTATGGAAACAGGTGGAGAAGCTATTTCTGCTTAAAAATATACCACTTTCATTTAACATAAAATCTCTTATGCGCAGTTCGGGTGTAACTCCAAAATAGAAATGTCCGGTTTATCGATTGCTCGTCCTAAGATCTCAGAACGTAAGGTACTTTGATGAACATTCTGGTTCTCAAAACTCGAAACTTTATTGAAAAGTTCTATTGAGGTTTATAAGTACCTCAAAATAAAAAAATGCCTGAATTTCAGGCATTTTTTACGTCATCACTAACAGCTTAAAACAATCAAAAAACGAGAGTTTTATTCTTGTGAATACGACTTAACTTTTTCAAAAATTGGAAAGAAGTCTAATCCCTCATCTTTCATCGTAGAAATCAACGCAACGATTACAGCAATGTGTGTAGGAACCACACCTTGTTTACTGTAATTCGTAATCGAATTAGGTTTCATATCCAATAAGGCAGCAAATTCCTTAATTGAAAGCCCTGCTTTACCGACAAGACGTTGAAATTCAGTATATGGCATTTAATTAAATTTATAGAAATGGTGTTTTGAGATTATAGCATAGGGTTATATTTACATAAAAACACATAAAATTATGTGGTAAACACATTATTTTATTTGTTATAAATAGTTTATCAACGAAACTATTTATCATCTCTATAGGAGACATACTATGTACTCATACCCTAATTCAAACGCTGAAAAGAAAATTGCCCTCATGATCATCAATGACTTTTTCATTCAAAAAGCACATGAACTCTGGATTTTTTTACAACTCGACCCGAGCTTTAACGACTATGAAGCAACAGTCATTTGGACTCGACGTTATCTAGAGGAACATCCAGAAGGTGAATACAGCGACATTCAAAAAGCCTTCCTTTCTTGTTTCCCAGAACACTTCTTCAACTTTGACTATTGAGTTATGAATCGTCTTTACTCTTTTGTGGCTTGAAACCAGAATAAACGCTATAAAACCCTGGCAGGATACCGGGTTTTTTTTATTGCAATATTCTACACACCTGGCAAATGGGCAATCATCATCATGATTATTCGGAATTTACCCTTCTTCTTGTTTAAGAAAGTGGATATCTAAATCCAATCAATCACTGAGAAGCCAGATATATCTAGCTTTTATTATTAAAAATAACTTATTTTAATTTATTTATTTTTAACTATTTTTTCTCTGTACACGACAAATTTCATAGGGCCCTTGTCCTATCAGGCTTTTTCTTTCTTAAAATTGCGAGCACTTTCTTAAATTCTTCTTTTTTTCCAAAACCAATCAAACGTAG
>NZ_JBPKBJ010000101.1:0-10517 GCF_051390655.1 Acinetobacter sp. P1(2025) | reverse complement strand
ATATAAATGGGTAATGTACAAGTTGCTGTAGAAGCATGTTTAGTTCGTCTGATCACAGATACTTTATAAACTATTTTAATACTTTTTTGAATCCGTCAATGCGTAAGTCCTAAGTACTATCAAAAGAAAATTTTTTGATAGTACTTTTAAACATTAATATTTGAGTATTGTGCAATTATCATCAAACCGATGGTAATAAAACCGATTCCAATCCAACCCGCTAAATCAATATTCTGCCCCAAAAAAACTTTTGCTAGTACTGCTGTGGCAATTACACCGATACCAGACCAAAGCACATATAAAATTCCAGCTTGCATATATTTCAAAGCAATCGCAGCGCAAGTAAACGAAATAAGATACAGCACCAAAGCAATACCTTGATCCAGCTTATTGACCAATCCATTTGCTTTGGCTGAATAAAAAGTTGAAAGTACATCAGTTGCTATAGCGATTAATAGCCAAATTACACCTGGATTGATTTTTGATAAGAGAGTTAGCATTGTTATTTTTCGGCTCTTGATTAATCCAATTTTACAAAACAAAAAAGCTGAACCTTAGTTCAGCTTATTGATCACGGGTGGCTTATGCACCAGTTTGATAGCTTGCTTGAGGCACAGCTGTTGAAGCTTGATAAGGATTTGTAAAATCCTGCAGACCAGCTGCTGCTTCCTGAATATCTTTACCTTCTTTTACTACAAAGGTATCAAACCCAGAGCGTTTTAAATAATTTAAAACATCTTTAAAGATATCACCGACTGCACGTAACTCACCTTGATATCCTTGACGGCGCAATAATGCTGCGAATGAATATCCACGACCATCATTAAAACCAGCAAATTCAATGAATATTGCATCTAATTCGCTTAAAGGGAACTGATGTGTTTCAGGTGAATCATTTACAGTGATATACAACGCTTTTTTACCTTGTATATTTGGCAATTCATTCAATTGAGCTGTTGTTAAAACAACATCACCTTGGGGAATTGCTCCATCTTCTGCAATAACTTGATAAGTATTGTCTGCAATCGTGCCATCTTTAGAAAGCACTTGTAGCGATGTATTAAGCATAAGCACGCTCCTTAAATGGCTGAATCCCTACACGACGGTATGTATCGATAAAACGCTCACCTTCAGTACGCAAATCTAGGTAAGTATTCAAAATTTCCTCGATCACGTCGGGTACAGCATCTGCAGCAAAAGATGGTCCTAAAATATCACCAATAGATGCATCATGATTCGCATTACCACCTAAAGTGATTTGATAGAACTCAGCACCTTTTTTATCTACACCAAGAATACCAATATTGCCTACATGGTGATGACCACAAGCATTCATACATCCTGAGATATTTAGGTCTAGTTCACCTAAATTATAAATGGTATCAAGATCTTCAAAACGACGTGTGATCGCTTCTGAAATAGGAATTGATTTTGCGTTAGCTAATGAACAGAAATCACCACCTGGACAGCAAATAATATCGGTAATAAAACCAATATGTGCACGAGCCATGTTGTGCTGTTCAAGCGTTTGCCACAATTCAAATAAATTTTTCTGTGGTACGTCTACCAATGAAATATTTTGTTCATGTGTAGTACGGAACTCGCCAAAGGTATACTTATCTGCTAAATCAGCGATTAAGTTCATTTCTTCTGATGTTACGTCACCAGGAGCAATACCAGCACGCTTCAAAGAAATCGTAACGATACGATAACCTTTAACTTTATGAGCATTAGTATTGACGTTGTACCATTGTTTGAACTTTGGATTTTCAGCGAATAATGCTGTGAAATCCTCATCTTCTAGGTCTTGATAATCGAATGGTGTAAATTCTTCATCCAATTTTTTTAAGATTTCTGGTTGAATTCTTAGAGCTTCACGTGTGTGCTCAAATTCAGCCTCAACTTTTTGAGCAAAGACTTCTGGCGTAAGTGCTTTAACTAAAATTTTGATACGTGCTTTATATTTGTTATCACGACGACCATGTAAGTTATATACACGTAAAGTCGCTTCAAGATAAGCAATCAAATCTTCACGTGGTAAGAACTCACGAATGACGCTACCAATAATTGGTGTACGACCTAAGCCACCGCCCGCCATGATTTTATAACCAATCTCACCAGCATCATTGCGTACGATATAAACACCGATATCATGAAATGCTGTTGCAGCACGATCTTTTTCTTCTAGAGCAGAAACAGCGATTTTGAACTTACGTGGTAAGAATGCAAATTCAGGGTGGAATGTACTCCACTGACGAATCAATTCGCATGTAGGACGCGGATCAGCAATTTCACCTGCAACCACACCCGCAAACTGATCAGTGGTGGTATTACGGATACAGTTACCTGAGGTTTGCACAGCATGCATTTGCACTGTCGCAAGTTCAGCTAAAATATCCGGAACATTTTCTAATGCCGGCCAGTTTAACTGAATGTTTTGACGTGTTGAAACGTGAGCATAACCACGATCGTATTGGGTCGCGATTTCAGCAATTTTTCTAAGTTGTTTAGTATTCATCAAGCCATACGGCACGGCGATACGGAGCATCGGCGCATAACGTTGCACGTATAAACCATTTTGCAAACGTAATGGACGATATTCGTCTTCGGTCAATTTTCCTGCTAAATAGCGTTCTGTTTGATCGCGAAACTGAGCAACGCGTTGGTTAATCAGTTGTTGATCGAAATCCGTATATAAATACATGGCGTATGGCTAGTCATTCATTATAAAGGCGTTTAGCATAACGAGCTTTGTTTCATCAATAAAATGCTTTTTTTGCATATTTAATAACGGTTTTATTGATAAGCCTATCTAATGACTACAAAAAGGAAAAGCCCAAACGAATCTGAGCTTTTACATTCAATTTCCAAATGAAATTAGTTCTTATCTGGTAAAGCATAGGCAACGAGATAATCACCCATTTTAGTACCAAATGAACCGTGTCCACCCGCCATAATCACCACATATTGTTTACCGTTAGCTTCATAAGTCATTGGTGTTGCCTGACCACCTGCAGGTAAACGAGCTTCCCATAACTTATCGCCATTTGAAACATTAAAGGCACGGATGTAGTTATCTTGAGTCGCCCCAACAAACATCACATTACCTGCTGTTGAAATCGAACCACCTAAACCTGGTACTCCAATTTTCACTGGTGGTAATTGGAATAGATTTGGCAAACTATCACGAATCGTACCAATACGTTTTTTCCAAACCACTTCGTGTGTTTTTAAATCCACACCAGCAACAAAGCCCCAACCAGGTTGCTTACAAGGCAAACCGAATGGAGACAGGAACGGACTAATATCTACACCATATGGCGTACCATACATCGGTTGCATGCCCTGCTCTGTACCCGCACCACGTGCGACTGCTTGACGGTTTGGATCTGCTGGAATTAAACGACTTACGAATGGCAAGCCAATCGGGTTCATGACTGCAACTTGACGGTCAGCATTCACTGACATACCGCCCCATTCGAATACACCGAGATTACCTGGGAATACTAAAGTGCCATTTTCAGAAGGTGGTGTATAAATACCATCGTAATTCAAACGTTTAAACTTCACACGACACATTAACTGGTCAAACATGGTGGCACCCCACATGTCTTTATCTGTTAATTTATCTTTAGGTGCTAAGTTAAAGTCAGAGAATGGTTGAGTTTTAGCATAGAACTCACCTTTGGTTTGTGGTCCCCACTTCACTGTTTGCGGGACTGGTTTTTCAGTAATCGGTACTATAGGCTGACCATTACGACGATCTAAAACAAAGGCATTTCCTGTTTTAGTTAAGACATAAATCACAGGAACCGTTTGACCAGATTTATCCTGAATATCCGCCAATGAAGGTTGTGATGGTACATCCATATCCCACAAATCATGATGTGTGGTTTGGAAATGCCAAACGAGCTTACCTGTGCTTGCATTAATCGCCAGCATTGAGTTCGCATAGCGCTCTTTCAACTCAGTACGGTCGCCTCCCCAAATATCAGGTGTACCTACACCTGTCGGTACATAGACGATGTCCAATTTTGCATCATAAGCAAGTGGCGCCCATGCATTTGGCGAGTTATGCACAAATGTTGTGTCTTGACCTGGCATTGCATTCGGATCAGCAGCACCCGTATCGAATACCCACAGCAACTTACCAGTATTCACGTCATAACCACGAATCACACCTGATGGCTCTTTATTGGAATGGTTATCGGTCACTGAACCTGCTATGACCACTGTAGTACCAGATATAACACCTGGTGAAGTTGGGTTATAGCCACCTGGGTAGGCATATGGCATGAATTCTTGTAAGTTGACTTCGCCATTTTGACCGAAGTCAGAACATGCTTTACCTGTATCTGCGTTCACCGCGACTAAGCGACCATCATTAACCGGAACAAAAACTTTACGAGGACATTCAGTCGAAGTTGATTTTTTCGCCTGTAAACTGGTTGCAAACTCAGTGGTGTTTGCAGCATCGTAGTACATCACCCCGCGACAAGTTAAATGTTGGAAAGTCTTGTCCGTTTTAAGTTTTGGATCAAAACGCCATTTTTCTTTGCCTGTTGCTGGATCAAGTGCAATCAAATGTTGATGTGGCGTACACATATACATATTGTTGCCGATTTTAATTGGTGTCACCTGATTAGTCGTTTCACCTGAGTCATTTTCAGTTCTAAAATCACCTGTACGGAATGTCCAAGCAACTTTCAAATCTTTGACATTTTTGTCATTAATTTGAGTCAGAGGAGAATAACGCTCCCCTCCTTGACTACGACCATAGGCAGGCCAGTCCTCAGGTGCTACACCATCAACTGCTTTCGCTTGTGCAGGTTGAGGTGTTTGAATCACACCATTAATTTCTTGAGGATCATTAAAGATCGAGTACACCATCACCACAATAGCAATAACTAAAGTCGATGATAGTGCAACCTTACTTGAGCCAAGTTTATCAATACCTCTTGTTACAGCAGGTACTAACAACCACAAACCCAGCACACCCAAAACATCAAGACGTGGAGCCAGTGCCCAGAAGTCCGTTCCAACTTCCCAAACACCCCAAATCACACTTCCTAACATTAAAGCCGCATAGACCCAGAGTGGACCAGAAGCACGCTTATAAAGTTGTACTGCTACGATGAGTAACAACACACCTGCAATCACATAATAAAAAGACCCGCCAATAGCTGCGAGCCATACTCCACCAATAAGCAGGAACAAAGCAATGAGGGCAAGGATCATTACCGTCAACGTTCGTAATCCTGATTTTGAAGCAGATTGATTCATAAGATCACCTTGCATCTTTGTATTTATTAGAATGATTAAGCAAATGATCAATTCACTTAACATTCAATTAAAAATCTAAAGCGTTCTATAGCCCGATTGAGTTGCAAACATGAGCTATAGAACTCCGAATAAAACACTTAAAAAATGGTTTGAAACTTGACGCCACCCACCCATGTTTTATCCCCATCTTTCAACGCACCGACATGATGTACATATTGAATATTTGGACGGATGGTCAACCAATTAGTTGCATGGATGCCGTAATACAACTCAGTATTGTATTCTTCATCTAATAAAGGATTGTTTTTGTCATTAGCATGAATACGTGCTACGCCGAGTGCTAGTTCATCTTGTGGACGCTGATTGAGCAAACCTTTATAAACCAATCCAACATTTTGCATATCTTTGATGGAGTTGGTTTTTGAATCATGTACTGTGAGATTCACAAAACCAGTTAAACCACGATCAGATTGATCATCATGACGTGTTAATTGCTGTTTGGCAGTAAACCAACCGCCTTGTTTATGTCCAGTTTTGCTTGGGTTTTCAATTTCAGCAGCATCGGCAGTGCTGTAGTAGTAACCAAAACGGTATTCACCTAAAAGAGATTGTTGACCTAGTTTTGGTGCCCAGACCAGCTCAGCTGGAATAATCGCACCATGTGATCCATCTGTACTTAAATTAAAGCCTTTACCACGCTGTAAGTTCTCTGGGTTATATTCATACGCACCAATTTGCGCATATAAATCTGGCTGCAGGTTATATTTGACTCGCAATGCCCATTGACTGACAGGCCAGTTGTACCATTGATCACCCACCCAATTGCCGACTTGAGAGCCACATAATGCCAAGTTTTGGAAATCACAGTTAAAACTGTTGAAATCCTCACCTTCACCAAAACGTCCCACCTTGATATCTAAAGCTTGATCTAAAAATTTCTTTTTGATCCATAGATCAGTTAAACGCCAAGTTTGACCACGCCCCCAAACTTCTTGGGTAGAACTTAGATGTCCTTGTAAACCATCTGCAGTTTTGGACAATGATTGGCCATCTCGATAGGTCACCGTGATTTGAGCTTCAGTGTCTTGCCAACCTAAAATTTTATTTAAGTCAAAGTGTGTGCCTAAAGCCAGTTGCCCAGTGAATTCACTGCCATGACTTGAATGTTGTTTAGAATCTAAAACCCCTGCAAATTCACCTGTGTAATCAGCAGAAAAGTTATAACCTTGATCTTGTAACGCAGTGCGTTGACCGTTCCAATCACCTAACAGCCATTGACCATGAGGATCAAATGCGGAAGAAGCTGCTTGAGTGTGATGTGTGAAAAGACTTAATGAAAGAACGGATAAACAAGATACAACCCATGATTTAGAGATTGTCATGTTTACGTAACCTTTTATGTTTTTGTATATAAAAGGTTACGCCCATTTTTAATTGATTAATTTATTCAAAATGTTAATCACTTGATTAAATGTGCAATATTTTACCAAGTTGTGATTCTATGCACATATTTTCTACCATTTTCCTTGACCCAATCCTTGTCCGATAAATTGATATCGCATTTGAGAACGTGAAAATTTAATTGGGCATGCTAATTGAGGCTCAGTTTGATCTGTATTTTCAGATAAAGGTACATCGACCACCCAACCGCGTTGTTTTGCAATCGGTGAAGTCAAAGCCTCATCTAAGCTCAACACTGGCTCCACACAAATATCTAATTGCGAAAAAATTGATTGCCACTCAGCAAAATCTTTGGATCTAAACTTTTCCTTTAAGGCTTGTTTAATCGCTTGACGGTCTTCAGGGTCAAAAGAACTACCTTTTGCCATCAATATAGGTAACTCTAATGCACCAGCTAATCCAGTCATAAACTGTGGTTCTAAACTTCCTACAGAGAAATAACGACCATCTTTGGTTTCATAATAGTCATAGAAAATAGCACCATTCAGCATCCCTTGCTCAGGACCTTGCGGTGTCTGACCAGCCAAACTTGCTGAGGCGGCCATACTATTTAAACTAGCCACACAGTCCGTCATAGAAATATCTATGTATTGCCCCATACCACTACGCTGACGCTCAACTACAGCAGCTAAAATCCCAATAACCGCATGCAAAGAACCACCTGCAACATCCGCAATCTGTACACCCAATGGAGGTGGTCCACTATCTTGGCGACCACTATGACCCGAAATACCAGCTAAAGCTAGATAGTTAATATCATGCCCTGCACGATCTTTATATGTACCTGTTTGACCGTAACCTGTAATAGAACAATAGATTAATCGAGGATTGATCTCAGCAAGCGTTTCATAATCCAACCCTAATCGACGCATCACATCTGGTCGAAATTGTTCAAGAAGGATGTCAAACTCTGAAATTTTATTTTTAATTAACTCAATATTTGCAGCATTTTTTAGATCAAGCGTAATAGACTGTTTATTTCGATTAAGATAACTATGCGCTGTGGCTTGACCATTGGCATAAGGTGGCATGATTCGAACCAAATCTGGACGACTCGGAGATTCTACATGGATAACTTCTGCACCCATGTCTGCAAGATACATACTTGCGAATGGACCAGGCAACAAAGTAGAAAAATCTAGAACTTTCAATCCCTTTAAAGCAGTTGGCATAATAATTTTTACTCATATTGTTCAAATTTTCTTTTATACTAGGTTCGGATAAACACAAAAACAATGTCATGTTCAGCCATTTACCTTGATAGTTTCGGCAATTTAACATGTACTTAGTGAGCAATAATTTTTTCTTGTCAATTGCTCAATTAGATATTTTAGACGGTTATTTAGGTCAATTATCGTGAATAGTAAAGAAACTGAAGGATTCAATATGAGCCGTGATACGATCAGCATCCACTTCGTGAATGCGGCTTTAACAGGTGTAAAACGCCTAGGCATGGACGTTGAAACATTACTTTCACATGTCGGTATTGAAGCAGAATTGCTTCGTCAACCTAAAGCTCGAATCTCCCCAGAGCAATACACTCGCTTTGTCAAAATGTTATGGATGGTCACCCAAGACGAACACGTTGGTTTCGATGTTCAACCACGTCGTTTAGGTACATTTGCGATCATGTGCCAATTGATCATACATTCGAAAACACTTGGACAAGCACTCGAACTTTCCTCACAATTTTACAAATTGTTCGGTGATGAATGGTCTGTAAGTTTAGAGCGTGATAAACACGAAGCTCGTTTAGTACCTCACATTCCTAAAGCGCTTGACCCTGATCATTTTATTACGGAAAGTATGCTGATGATTTGGCATGGTCTTGCTTCGTGGTTAATCGAACGTCGCTTACCTTTGGAGCGCGTCCATTTTGGTTATGAACGCCCTAACCATGCTGATGAATATGATGCGCTATTTTTTGCACCAGTGATGCAGTTTGACGCACCGCGTACAGAAATTACCTTTGCTGCAGATTATTTAGATCTACCTATTCGTCAGGATGAAAAAACTTTAGAAGAGTTTTTAAAAGCCGCACCAGCACAACTTCTAGTGAAATTCAAAAACACCAACTCACTCACTTCGCGTATCCGTGATGTATTGAAGAGCCAAATCGGCGAAGAAATGCCAACTTTAAATGATGTGGCATCTATGTTGTATTTATCTCCTCAAACATTACGTCGTCGTTTGGCTGCGGAAGGTAAAAGCTATCAAGGTGTCAAAGATGCCTTACGTCGTGACGCTGCGATTCATTTATTGCTCACTCCAAACCTCACTTTAGAAGATGTTGCTCAACAAGTTGGCTTTAGTGAAACTAGTACCTTTCACCGCGCCTTTAAAAAATGGACTGGTGTTACCCCAGGTTTATATCGTCAGTTGCATGGGCATCACAATTAACTTAAATCAGACAAAGTGTTCAACCCTAAAAAGTTGAACACTTGTTGAAAAATATGGTATTAATCCACTATATTCCTCAACAATCACGATAAATAATGATAATCAAAAAAGGCGATTTTTCAGACCCTCAAGTCCAAGACCTCATACGCATTCATTTGCACGGCATGCATCAGAACACACCTATTGAGCATAGTTTTGCACTCGATTTCAGCAGCCTACAAAAAGACTCCATTCGATTTTATACACTTTGGCGTGATGATCAGCTTCTTGGTTGTGGTGCGATTCAAGAGCTTAACCACTATCATGCTGAACTTAAATCGATGCGGACTCATCCCCAACATCTACGTCAAGGTGTAGCGACACACTTACTCGATTATCTTTTAAAAATTGCTAAACATAGCAACTATGAAAAAGTGAGTTTAGAAACGGGGAAAGACTCCCACTTTGATGCAGCAATTCATCTATACAAGAAATTTGGTTTCGTAGAGGGTGAAGCCTTTGCTGAATATAATGAATCTGAATATAGTCAATTCTTTCATTTAAACTTGTCTAATCAATAGTTTAATCTCAGATTTTAATCTATTTTTTTAAAGAGATTGTTTTGAAAAAAACTCATTGATAAGCAATCTAATAACAAGTATTACAGCCGTAAAGCCCAAAAATTATCTTGAAAAATATAGCCAACACCCTGATTTTAATGCCAATTATCAATCAACACTCATTTGTTTTATGAAAGCAGCTGTCTTCCGAGGCGAAGTTAGGTGAATAAATCGTATGTGCTGGTATTTAGGGTTGTTCATCATGGCTAAATACCTTTTCTTATTTTGTGGATATTTCTGAAACATCCATAAAAAAATCGATTTTTGGGAGAATACCATTTTCAAGTTCTCTCTATTATTCGAGTTTTTCCATAATCGCTCACGACTTAAAATACGCCACAAAGTCCGTTTAGTAAGACGATAAAAGTTAACAGAAAAAGAATAATCTAACCAAATGACCGTATCCACCTCAGACCAAATCATATCAATACTGCGTGAATAAAGATTATCGATCACCCATCCCGTTGATGCTGCATCCATACTCAGTTTAAGTTTGCAAAAAAATGCATCATTTGAAGATTCTTGCCAATCATCTAGCCATAGCAAATCATCCAGTTCGATATATTGTATTTTTAATTTTTCCGCCAACTTTCGAGCCAGCGTAGATTTGCCAGAACCCGTAGTACCAATAATATTAATAAATTTCATCAAGCAAATTATGTAGGACTTACGCATTGACAGATTCAAAAAAGTATTAAAATGCTTTATAAAGTATCTGTGATTAGACGAATTAAACATGCTTCTACAGCAACCTGTACTCTACCCATTTATATG